>DROX01000172.1 GCA_011321725.1 Nitrospirota bacterium
ATGCTGTCCATGGTTTTGTGTGTCTGGGCAATGCTCTCATCCTGACAGACTGTAAGATGAAGGTCTATGTGCCTTTCTCTGCCCGCCTTTCTTGTCCTGAGGTCGTGATAGTCCTTTATGAAATCACTATGTGCATCAAGGACATTCTTTATAACCCTTATCTCCTCCTCAGGAAGTGCCCTGTCCAGAAGTTCTGCAAGGGATCTTCTGAAGATGCTGATACCTTCTTTCATTATGATTATGGATACAGCAATGCCAAGGAGAGAGTCAAACACCACCCGGTCTGTGATGCTTACCAGAATTAGACCCAATATGACAGCCAGATTTGTAAAGACATCCATCCTCAGGTTTCGTGCCTCAGCCTCAAGGGCGATGGAATCCTCCCTTTCAGCTACCCTGTGGAGTACGCCTGATACGGTAAACTTGACAACTCCCGATATCATCATCACCACCATACCAATCACTGGAAGTTCTATTACGCTACCCTTCAGGAACCTTACCACTGCCTCATAGATAATGATTACAGCGGCAGCCATAATAATCAGTGACTCCACGATACTGCTGAGGTTTTCAAACTTTCCATGCCCGAAGGGGTGGGTGGTATCAGCTGGTTTCTCTGCCTGCCTGATACTGAAATAGGCCAGCACAGAGGCGACTATGTCTGTTGCACTGTTCAATGCCTCTGAAAGCACGGCCACACTGCCTGTAAGAAAACCAGCAGCGGTCTTTACTATCACAAGGAATGTGTTTGAAAAGATGGAGAGTGCCGCAGCCTGTGACTTGTTCATGGAGCCGGTTATAATACCTCTTTGAGTTTTTCAAGAAAGAAGTCGTTCTCCTCAGGGGTACCCACGGTAACCCGGAGGGTATCCTTTATCTGTGCACTCATGTCCCTGATGAGAACACCCTTCCCAAGGAGTCTTTTGTGTACCCCCGGGGCATCTGAAACCTGAAAGAGTATGAAGTTGGCCTCAGAGGGGAAGACCCTTACAGTGCCGATCCTGGAAAGCTCCCTGTAGAGCCTGTCACGCTCCTTGCAGATGAGTCTTACCGTCTTTTCTATCTCCCTGTAATTCTTCAGCGCCCTTGTGGCAACCCTCTGTGATATGGCGTTCACATTGAAGGGAAGCCTTACCCTGTTTACCGCCTCTACCACCTCTTCAGGTGCTATGAGAAAACCCACCCTCAAGGCGGCAAATCCTATCTTGCTCAGTGTGCGCATGAAGATTACATTGTCATAATCATTCATTAAGGGCAACATACCCTTCCTGCTTGAGAAGGGATGATAGGCCTCATCAATAACAACCAGTCCCTTTGACTGATTGATAAGTCCCAGCATCCTGTCAGAGGAGAAACAGTTGCCCGTGGGATTGTTCGGTGAGGAAAGGAAGATCAGTTTGGGCCGCTCCTTTTTAATCGCCCCTGTCATTCTGTCCATGGATAGATCAAAGTCACGGTCAAGGGAGACCTCAATGGTCTTCTCCCCGAGCGCCTTTGCTATGATCCCGTACATGCTGAAGGTGGGCGTGGGATACATGACAGGCCCCCCAAAGGTTGTAATAAGATAGTAGATTATCTCATCAGAGCCATTGCCAAGCAGGATGTTTTTGTGGCTGACCCTCCATCTCCTAGCCGCAGCCCTTTTCAGTTCAGATGCCTCCGGGTCTGGATAACGGTTGGTTTCTATTTCAGCTATATCCTCCAGGAGGGAGGGAAAGCTATAGGGACTTTCATTTGCATCAAGCTTTACCTTGCAGGGGATCTCCTTTGCAGCATATCCAGAGAGCTTTCTTATGTTTTTTCTTAATAATTTCTCTATATCCATGGTATCTTAAATTTACCAGCATCAGATGGAATTTGTCAAAAGAGAAGTGATACCCGGCAATAGCGATTGACTGCCCAGAGGTTGCCTGCAACACTCAGGTATCTTTCCCGGGGTTCGTCTCTTTATTACGGTTCCTGGAGGGTTGCTCTTCTGCTGATCCCAGGGGCTTCAATTCCCTGAAAAGGCCTTCCTTGGTATACTTGCTGATCCTGTACGCCCCTGACGGGTTTGTAAGGTAGTACTCCTCCCCCTTCTTCTTCCTGTACAGCCTTATGGTATAAACCCTGTCAGCGGTTATCTTTATGTAACCCTCCTCAATGGCATCCTTTGGGGGCCTGTCATCGTCAGTAAAGCCTGTGGCAACAATCCGTGAGAGGGCCTTCAGGTACCCGGAGACCTCCTTGTCCTCTACAGGACTCACTCTGCCATCCCTGTCAATAATCTGCCATCCTGCCTTCGTCTTTTTCATGTGAAGGGTCTTGCTGCCTTCATTCCACTGGACCTCTCTTATGGACCCGGGGTTTAAAGACAGGATTGTCCTGTCACGGAAATCATTGACAGAGCCAGGCAGGAGGTCAATGAACCTGCCCCTGACCAGGTAGACAGTATCATCACCATTGAGGCGGATGTATCTGAGTGAATACCTTGGGCCGCTTTTACCTGTGAATATCCCTCTCTTTCCGCTGTCCAGTTCAATCTCTATATAGTCTCCGTCCCCGGCAACCCCGTATGTGGCATATTTTGATTTGTCCTCTGTAACAGGGTTTTCAAGCCTTGTTTCCTTGATAGCCTCAAGGAGTTCCTCCATCTTTGAACTATCAGCTTTATACCTCTTTTTGCTGTCTTTTATCCACCATGTTGAGCCATCCCGCTGAATCTGGATCCTTCTGTTACCCCTTTTTACTGTGATGGCATTGACCACCTCTTTATCCCTGAGCAAAAACCTGCTGACCTCTTTCCTGCCCACAATGGAAGGGGCAAAATAGACGATCACAAGTGCAGCTGCGATAACTGGAAGGATGTATCTCCTCATCAGAGCCGCACCCTCCTTGTCCTTCTGATCCTCCAGAGGACTATCCCGGTAAGCACGGATAACAGCGGCGGCACTATCACCAGGGTATATTTGACCAGCTTCTGTGTGGATCTTGACAGCTGCATGATGGGTCTTTCCTCTATCCTCTTTGATCTGATGCTTATGAGGGCATCATCCTCGGCAAGCCAGTCCAGTGTATTCAGGATGAACTGTGCGTTGCCAGGGGCACCGATAAAATCATCGGTTGCAAAGTCGCTGTCAGAGACAACCACGATCCTGCTCTCACCCTCCTTCAGTGTATCCTTCCTGTCGGGATAGAGTGTGGTAAACCTGCCTGATACAACCACAGCAACACCCTGTGGCTCCTGGTTGAAGTCCCTCTCTGTAAACCGTCTTTCAAAGGATACATAAAATGGTGCATCCAGCAGCCCGGTCCTTTTACTCGTCCTGGCAAGCACTGCATACTGGAGGCCTTCCTTCCTGTCCAGCCCGATGGGTGAGGCGTATCCAAGGGTAATGGTCTCAATGTCCCGGGTGATGATATGTCTACGGTTCAGATCAAGTATCCTTGGGAAGAAGGGATAGGGCACAACAGTGGTAAACACATAGCCACCCTTCCGCTCACTTACATTGATCATGCCTGCAGAGAGGTCATAGACAAGCTCTGGTTTTATTTTGATACCATAATGGGAGAGAAGCCCCTCAATACCTGTGTCAATCCTCCTGCCAAAGCCGTACTGTGGGTTCGCATCTACCCGGTCTATGAGGAAGAGTGCCTTGCCACCCTTCAGGATGAACTGGTCAAGCTTCAGCAGTTCCTCCTCTGTGTAGCCCTTCCTTGGTCCTGCCACAACCAGGATATCAGCATCAATCCTGTCATCCTTGAGGTTCACCGTCGCAACCTCATAGATCTTTCTCAGTGCCTCTCTGAGCCTTATCAGGGGCCTCTCCTCATGGCCGCTGACAAAGAGGATCTTTTTCTTCCTATCACTTAAAAGGGACTTTATGATAGAGGATGTCTGGTACTCAAGATTGCCAATGTCTTCCACAACGGGGATGGTCTCAATCTTTTCCCCATACACAAAGGCCATGCCCATGTAGACCCTCTTTATCTGTATCTGGTCATTCTCAATTGCGTTGACCTGCACGGGTGGTATCCCGTATATGCCGGCTGTCTCGCGCAGGAGCCTTTCATCATCCATAGATGCCCTATCAATGATGATCCTGCCCCTGGAGAGCCGTTTATACTCCCTGATAAGGTCAAGGGCATAACGTATATTATTGTTGTAAGGATAGGGGATATCCCTTGAAAATATGAGCTTTACCGTGATTGTATCAGTGAGCCCTTTGAGAAGCTCCTCTGTGGCGGGGCTGAGGGAGTATATCCTGTCCTCTGTGAGGTCAATATTCAGATAGTAACGGTAGCCAAGGAGGATACTGAAGATGACTATCACGAAAAGGGAGATAATGTTTATGTAGATCCATCGCCTCCTCATTTCCCCTTCTCCCTGAGCACATAAACAGAAAGGGTAAGAAAGAGGATGTTCAGCATCATGAAGTAGACTATATCAGTGGAGCTGATTATCCCCCTCAGGAGGTCTTCAAAATGCGACGTTACCGAGAACCCCTCTACGATGGGCTGGAGCTTCAGGGGCATGATCCCAACAACCCTTCCTGCAATAAAGAGAACGAAGATAATGGCAAAGCCTGTTACAAAGGCTATCACCTGGTTGGATGTAAGAGAAGATGCGAATATCCCGATAGCAATGTAGGTGGCACCAAGAAGAAGGAGCCCCACATAGGAAGACAAGATTACCCCCGTGTCCGGCCTGCCCAGCAGGCTCAATACAAGGGGATAAAAGAGGGTGAATATGAGCACCGTTGCATAGAAGATCAATGATGCAACGTACTTGCCCAGGATTATCTCTCCCTCCCTGACAGGCAGGGTAAGGAGTATCTGGAGGGTATCCATCTTCCTCTCCTCTGCAATGCTCCGCATAGTTATCGCAGGAATAACAAACATCAGGATTACAGGTATCACATCAAGCATCCCCCTCATCTCTGCCTCTTTCACCAAAAAGAGGGAGTTGCCAAAGAACCAGCCTGTTATCAGCAGGAACAGGGCTGTCACGATGTATGCCATGGGAGAGAAGAAGTAGTGTTTCAGTTCCTTCTTTAATATTGCACCAAGCCTATGCACTGTCTACCTCCAGGGTCAGTTCCCTGAAGACCTCCTCAAGTGACCTTTTCTCCCGGTAGAGCTCAAGGAGTACGGCATCTCTGTCTTTACAGAACATGAAGACATCCTCTCTTATATCGGATCGGCTGCTCCCAGGTACGATCCTCAGACTCATGCTGCCATCCCTCTCAGAGACATCCGTTACCCTTCCAAACCGCCCGAACTCCTCTGGACTTACAGCCCCCCGGTACTCCACCCTCACAGCCCCTCCTGCTATCTCCTCCCTGAGGCTGTTTATATCACTGTCAGCAACAATGAGACCCCCGTGGATCACTATTACCCTGCTACAGGTCTGTTCTACCTCTGGCAGGATATGGGTGGAAAGGATCACTGTCTTCTCCTCTCCAAGCCTTTTGATAAGCCCCCTGATCTCCATTATCTGTATCGGATCAAGCCCTGTTGTTGGCTCGTCAAGTATCAGGATCGGCGGGTCATGTATAATCGCCTGCGCAAGCCCTACCCTCTGACGATAGCCCTTTGATAGCTCCCCCACAGGCCTATCAAGGACATCCATGATCCCGCACAGCTCTGATGCCCTCCTG
>DROX01000173.1 GCA_011321725.1 Nitrospirota bacterium
ACAGGGGCTTATGAGAAGGTTAGATGTTCCGTATGTATTTTTTGACCCCAAGACTGGTAAGCCTTACAAGGATGTCAAACGGAGCTTTCATACAGCACTGAGAAAGGCAGAACTTGAGAAATGCCCTGAGTGCAATTACCAGAGAGCAAAACCACAAATAGCGGTTACTCCAATCTGTCCCCATTGTGGTGCTAAACTGGAAATTCATAAAGGAATAAAGGACTTCAAGTTTCACGATTTGAGGCATACCTTTGCCAGTCATATGGTTATGGCAGGTGTTGATTTAACTACTGTGAAGGAGCTATTGGGTCACAAATCTTTAACTATGACTCTTAGATATGCACACCTTGCACCATCCCATAAGGCCAGAGCAGTAGAGATACTTGATAATGCCTTAAGTATTATTAACCTTTCAGCCAACTATACAAAAACTATACAATCAGGTATGGTTAGAGGAGTTGGTTCATGATTGGCAGGTCTGTAACCCATTGGATTATAAAGAAAAAACCTGGAGCCAGGGATGGGATTCGAACCCACGACCTGCTGATTACGAATCAGCTGCTCTGCCGGCTGAGCTACCCTGGCTGCATTGAGAGTATATAATTATACCTGAAAAAAAGAGGATATGAATAGTCTTCCTAAATCAGGATTAGAAAAAAGGTCATGCACAAAAGAAGGAAATATCTGTGTGCTTATGAAGTTGACAGGATATTTTTTTGTATTAATGAATGTTATAATTTAAATAATTGTTAATTGTTCGGTTGAGCACCCTGGAAGAACTCGCAGGATAAGACTCCTGTAATCCAGTGTTAGAGGTCTGTCGTCCTTGTGCATCCAGGGACATGATTGGAAGATGTTGTCAGAGCAAATACACTGCACAGGACAGGGGCTGTTGTAATCTCTCTCCATAAGAGTGACTGATTGAATAAAGGAGGGTATAGCCATTGAAAAGATATATCTGCATTCACGGGCATTTTTATCAACCACCCAGGGAGAACCCCTGGCTTGAAGAGGTGGAAACACAGGACTCCGCCTATCCCTACCACGACTGGAATGAGCGTATCACCGCTGAATGTTATGCCCCTAACACAGCCTCCAGGATCCTCAATCCAGACGGTGTGATAGTGAATATTGTAAATAACTACTCAAGGATAAGCTTCAATTTCGGCCCCACACTCCTGTCATGGCTTCAGAGGCACAACAGGGGGGTCTATGAGGCGATACTTGAAGCAGACAGGTTGAGTATGGAACGTTTCTCAGGACATGGCTCTGCCATTGCCCAGGTCTACAATCACATGATAATGCCCCTTGCCACAAAGGTGGACAAGTATACGCAGATACTCTGGGGAATAAGGGACTTCCAGTACCGGTTTAAACGTGATCCAGAGGGTATGTGGCTGCCAGAGACGGCGGTTGATACCGAGACACTTGAGATACTTTCAGAGATGGGTATAAGATTTACAATACTTTCTCCCACACAGGCCTTGAAGGTAAGATCCCCTGGTGGTAAATCCGAATGGACAGATGTGAGGGATGGAAAGATTGACCCTTCAATGCCCTATCTCTGCAGACTACCCTCAGGCAGGCAGATTAGTATCTTCTTCTATGATGGGCCCATCTCAAGGGATGTTGCCTTTGGGGGGCTGTTGCACAATGGGGAGGCCTTTGCCAAAAGGCTACTTTCAGCGTTTAATGATAAACGTACATGGCCACAGATTGTTCATATCGCTACCGATGGTGAGACCTTCGGGCATCATCACAGGGGCGGTGACATGGCCCTTGCCTATTGTCTCTATTATATTGAAAAACTTGAGGGAGTGGAGCTTATCAACTATGGTGCCTACCTTGAAAAACACCCTCCGCGGTACGAGGTGAAGATTGTTGAAAAGAGTTCCTGGAGTTGTGTCCACGGAGTAAAGAGATGGAAGGAAGACTGCGGTTGTAATACAGGCAGAAACCCCCAGTGGACACAGGCATGGAGGAGACCCCTGAGAGATGCAATGGACAGGCTGAGGCATGATCTCGCAAGGATCTATAAGAACCTTGCACCGCGTTATCTAAAGAACCCCCAGGCTGCAAGGGATGATTATATCAGTGTCATACTTGACAGGTCAGAGGAAAACACAGAGGCCTTCCTGTCAAGGCATGCCAGGAAGGCGCTCTCTTCTGAGGACAAGACAACCCTCCTGAAGCTCCTTGAGATGCAGAGGAACGGGATGCTCATGTATACAAGCTGCGGGTGGTTCTTTGATGAGATATCGGGTATTGAAACCATACAGGTCATGATGTATGCGGCAAGGGCAATGCAGCTTGCCAGGGATGTTGCCGGTGTTGACCTTGAAGGAGAGTTTGTAAAGAGGCTGAAAAAGGCACCAAGCAATATCTATGAAAACGGTGCATATGTTTACAGGCACTTTGTGAAGCCATCAAGTGTTGATCTGTACCGTGTGGGAGCACATTATGCCATATCTTCGGTGTTTGAAGAGTCACCGGAGGAGATAAGGCTTGCCTCCTATAGTGCGGATATCAAGGAGAAGTACAGGGATGAGTCCGGCAGGTTGAGGATACTCAGCGGGAAGGCCACCATAATTTCCAATATCACATGGGAGAGCAAGAGGATTGACTTTACGGTCTTCTCAATGGGAGATCATAATGTGACAGCAGGGGTGAAAGACCTCAGGGAGGAAAGGCTTTACAGGACACTTATTGATGAGCTGAAGGGGCATTTCAGGAAGGCTGATGTGCCAGGGGTAATCCGTACAATAGACAGGTACTATAAAAACTCCACCTTCTCCCTATGGCACCTCTTTAAAGACAAGCAGAGGAAGATCATCAAAGGGATACTTGAGTCAAGATATGCAGACATGGACGCCCTGTACCGTCAGATATATGAAAACAATTATACAGTGATGAATTTTCTCTCCTCCCTTAATATACCCGTGCCAAGGTCATTTCTCATGGCGGTTGAACATACACTTAATCGGGAGTTACAGGAGTTGATAGACTCTGAAGAGCTTGACCACGAAAAGTTGAGGGGAACCTTTGAGGAGGTGAAGAAGTGGGGTGTTGAGATAGACAGGGCAGGATTATCACTTCTTGCATCTTCAAGGATTGATGCCATGATGGAGGGCCTTAGAGAGAATCCCCTTGACCATGCCCTCGCAGAGGAGATCAACAGCCTGCTGAAGATCCTTAGGGATTTCTCCCTGGAGCTGAACCTGTGGAAGTCACAGAATATTTATTTCTCCATAGGGAAACAGTATCTGCCCCAGATGAAGGAAGGACTGGCACGGGGGGACGAGGAGGCAAGACACTGGGTGGATGTCTTCAGGAAGCTTGGTTATTATCTTCATGTGAAGATACTTTGAGGCAGCCCCTTTACCAGTAAGTAAAGATCCTCTTCAGGTTTCTGATCTCACCCGGTAAATCCCATAGACCCACCGGTCTGATCATTGCATCACTGTAAGTACTGTATCTTATGGTATCACCAGCACTGTAGACCCTTATGGCACCATCTCTGTCTGTCCTGAGGGTGGTGAGACCGGCCAGTTTGTCCAGGGTTTCTGGGTGGGGATGGCCGTACATATTGTCCGCACCCACGCTGATCACTGCAAGGGCAGGCCTTACCCTCTTGAGAAAGCCCCCTGTGGTAGAGGTGTGGCTACCATGGTGGGCCACCTTCAGTATATCCGCCTTCAGTGGCAGGTGCATTGCCATGATGGTCTCCTCAGCATCAGCCTCAACATCACCTGTGAAGAGCACGGAGAATTTCTCATTTACATACCTCAAAACAAGAGAGCTGTTATTCTCCTCATCCCCTCTGGTGCAGTAGTATCCCTCATAGGGGTGGAGAACCTCAAATCTGCCACCGGGGTATCTCATGATATCACCTGCCCTGAGCCTTCTGTGGACGGTTAGTCTTTCAATATCAGGTTTATAGAGGATAAGACCGTTGTCCCAGAGCTCTGATACCCTCATCTGCTTCAGAATATTCCAGAGGCCGCCTGCATGGTCACCTCCTGCATGGCTTAATACAAGCGCATCAATACGGTCCTTACCCCTGTAGGTGAGGTACTGCAGCACCTCCCTTCCACTGTGTCCGGTGTCAATCACAATGGTTCTGCCGGTGTCTGTCTCTATAACTGCCGAGTCACCCTGGCCCACATCAAGGAATGTGACAATGGGATAGTTGACCCTGTTGGCCCCATATGTAACGATTACAGCTATTACAAGAGTCAGCAGGGAAAGCTGCAGCAGTCTCTTCCAGCCCCTGAGGAGAGAGATGCCAATGAGATAGGCCAGGGGAACGAATAAGAAGGGAAAGCCACCTGTCCTCAGGAATGAAAAAGACAGACCCGATAGGGAGATGACCACGTTATTGATCATGCCCGAGAGTGTGCCGATCAGTTCTGCCATGGGAAAGTAGCCTGAGAGTAGAAAAACTATGGTACTGAAGATGCCCAGGGGCAGGAGGATGAAACAGACAACAGGGGTGATCAGTATGTTTGCCACTATGCCTATGCTGCTTGTGCCATGGAAGTAGTAGAGTGAAAGAGGCAGCGTGCCGGCGAAGGCACTCACTGTTATGACAGTGAAATGAAAGAGAATCCTCAGGACTTTTGACTTACCGATACGTTCAGTATATCTGCTGGCATACTCCATTGCAAAACCTATTGAAAGGACAGCTACAAAGGAAAGCTGCATTGAAGGTTCCACTATAGCTGCAGGATTTAACAATAAAATTAAGAAGCCCGCAAAGAGCACCGTTACAAGCCAGCTGCCCCTTCGGCCAAGAAAGACACCTGCTATAAAGAGGTTTATCATCACAAAGGCCCTGATGGCAGGTATCCTCATGCCGGAAAGGAGCAGATAGAACAGCAATACCGGCAGTATGAGCAACAGCCCTGTTTCTTTGAGACTCAGTCTTCTTGTAAGTCTTATGAGCATCCTGTAGGGCAGGAGCATGGCAAATGCCCTGACAATAAAGAAGGCAACAATCGTAAATAGGCCAAAATGGGTGCCTGAGACACTCATCAGATGGGCAAGACCTGTACGTGCATAGGCTGTGTAGAGTTCCCGGTTTGTACCCCTGTGTCCAAGGACAATAGCTGACAGCAGTGAGGCTGTGTCCCTGTTGTAGCGTTCATGGAGAAACCTGTATACCCTCCACCTGAGACGTTGTACCTGGGAAAGCAGCCCTCGGGCCCTGTATTTCAGCATCTCACCCTCGGGATGTATGTTGATAACAGGCGATCTGAGATGCTCACCGGGATTCCTTCTGGGAGCCCTCACAGAGGTCCTCACATAACCTTCGTATGCATAGCCAGGCTCAATGGCAACGGCAGAGAAGAAGTACTTCTTTACACCCTTTATTGATTTCAGGTGATCGGCATCACACTCATAGAGGAATCCATACTCTGTCTGTACAGGCAGGTTGACAATAGAGACCCTGTGATAGGCTGCTGTATCCCGGTTAAAGCTGGCAGCCAATCTCTCATACTCTCCCTGGTCAACCCTGCTGCTAAAGGACAATACACCATAGAGGAATGCCAGGGGGAGCACAAAGGAGAGGTAAAATAAGCTCTTTTTTTTCCTGAGAAAGATAAACAAGATCTGTAAAATCAGGAAAAGTAATACCCCATCTGGGAAAAACCTGAACAGGTATGAAAGGGAGATACCTTCAATGAAGAAGATATAAAAACAGAGAGCCCCTCTCTGGTCAACCATCCAGTCTTTTTATTACATCTGCGATTTCCTGGGCCACTGCTTCTATCCTTTCCCTGTCCTGTCCTTCAGCCATGACCCTTATCTTTGGCTCTGTGCCAGAGGGTCTTACAAGGACCCTTCCACTGCCATCAAGCTGTCTTTCGGCATCCTCAATAGCCCTTCTGACAGCATCGTTCTGGATTATCTCTTTTGAGCTTACCTTTACGTTCATGAGCACCTGGGGGTAGAGATAAATGTCTGATACAAGTTCGGAAAGGGGTCGATCCTTCTTTTTCAAGAGATAAAGCATCTGAAGTGCTGTGATCGGGCCATCACCAGTGGAGTTGTACTCAAAGAAGATAATGTGGCCTGACTGTTCACCGCCAAGGATATACCCCTCCCTTCTCATCTCCTCAACAACATATCTGTCACCAACCTGTGTCCTTACAAGCCTGATCCCCTTTCTTTTCAGGTAGTGCTCCACACCAAGGTTTGTCATGACGGTGACCACCACGGTGTCATCAAAAAGCCTGTCCTCTTTCTTCAGTTCCACAGCCCAGAGGGCGAGCATCATGTCGCCATCAACCTCCTTGCCCTTTTCGTCAACAAGCATTGTCCTGTCGGCATCACCGTCATGGGCAATACCAACATCTGCACCCTCCTCAAGGACCTTTTCCTTTAGCTGTTTCAGATCGGTTGAGCCACAGCCTGCATTGATGTTGATGCCGTCAGGCGTGTCATTGATGGTGACAACCTCGGCACCAAGCTCTGCAAGCACCTTGGGGGTGATCTTGTAGGCAGCACCATTTGCACAGTCCACCACCACCTTTAACCCTTCAAGGCTGGTGCCCCGTGGTATGGTGGACTTGATAAACTCTATATAACGGCCTGACGCATCCTCCATCCTGAAGGCCTTGCCCACATCCCTGCCGTGGGGTCTGTCACTGAAGGAGTCATCCACCATTACAAGCCTCTCTATCTCCTCTTCAACCTTATCAGGCAGCTTGAACCCGTCGCTTCCGAAGAATTTTATCCCGTTGTCCTCGTAGGGATTGTGAGATGCTGATATAACCACTCCCGCATCAAGCCTCATGGCACGTGTGAGAAAGGCAACGCCAGGTGTTGGGATGGGCCCCACAAGGAGTACATTCATCCCCATGGAACAAAGCCCTGCAGTGAGTGCACTCTCAATAATGTAGCCTGATATACGGGTGTCCTTCCCGATAACTATCATGTTCTTTCCTCGGTCCTTCCTCAGTACCTTTGCTGCAGCCATACCCACCTTTACCACTGTCTCCGGTGTCATGGGATGCAGATTTACCTGTCCTCTTATACCATCAGTACCAAATAGTGGCATCACTCCTCCTTTTTGTTTTCAAAGTATATCCTGACCTTTACCTCATCAACGGAAAGTCTGATCTTGTCGCGTGTTGTTACAAGCCCCACTGTTTTTATGAGAGGTGCTTTACCAGTAGGGATGATTATCGGCTCTGTCTTTATGGAGGTGAGCCTCTTTAGAATCGTTTCAGGCCCCTCCACCGTAACCCTGGGGGGTATCACCTCTATTCGGAATCTTTCTTTCAAACCCCTACGGCCTGAGATTACAGGTTCCACCTTCAGGTCCTTTCTGATAATCCTGTCAAGAAAGACCTCCACCTCTGATGGTGTGATGGATGCCACCTCAACAGAGGAGGGCTTCCTGATGCGTTCACGTCTTATCCTGTACTTTCCCGGCCCCTGTTTTGCATCGCTGAGGTCAACAAAGACCCTTATATCCTCAGGTCTTATGGATGCAATTGCCCTCTCGGAGCCATAGACACTTATCTTTACCCTGTCCTGTCCCTTTTTGATTATCTCATAGCCCTGGGGGATGTTTATGTATTCAATGGGGACCTCAAGGCTTACCTCAGAGGTGCCCTTTGCAGAGATCATATACCACAAAACAACGGCGAGCCCGAGGGATATGAGCTTCAGGCCGAGGTTTTCTGTTATCCTGGATTTCATTTCCTCTTCTTCTCCGTAAAGAGTGATGTCAGGGTATCCCTCAGTGTACCCATATCCATGGGCCCCTCAAGTTTACCCTCATAGGCTATTGAAATGAGTCCCTTTTCCTCTGATATTATTATGACAACCGCATCTGTCTCCTCTGTGATGGCTATTGCAGCCCTGTGCCTGGTGCCAAGTGAGCGGTCAAGATCGCTTCTGAGGGTGATGGGCAGAAAACAGCCTGCTGCGACAATCCGTTCCTCCCTGATTATCACAGCCCCGTCATGTATGGGTGAGGTGGGATGGAATATACTAAGGAGTATCTCCTTTGTCACCTTAGCATCAATGGGGGTGCCTATCTCTATGAAATCATCCAGTGAGTCCTCCCTCTCTATCACTATAAGGGCGCCTATCTTCCTTGTTGCAAGCGACACAGCCGCCCTTACTATCTCGTCAAAGGATTTGAGTTCAGAGGCAGAGGCAAGGGGCTGGAAAAAGGGGGTCTCTCCCATATGGGCGAGGGCCTTTCTGATCTCGGGCTGAAAAAGGATGATCAGGGCAAGAACCACCTGGGCCCAGAAGCTCTGTATTATCCAGTAGAGGGTATGGAGCTTCAGTATGTCCGATATGATGAGCACCGCAAGGAGGATACCGAGCCCGAGGAGCATCTGCACAGCCCTGGTGCCCTTGATTATCAATAAAAGCCTGTAGATTATGAAGGCCACAATGAGGATGTCAAGGATGTCCTGCCACCGGATATGTGTGATTGTTTCTATCATCTTTGCCCCTTTAGAATTTTATCATAATCTTCCATGTTTTTATAAGATTTCGCTACTGTCCGGTAAACATTGAAAGTTATGGTAATGGCAAGGGGCACTGATTTTTCGTCTCATTCTCGGCAGACCTCCCTGTCTGCCTCCGAGGTAATTTTGCCTGGCTGCCCTCACGGCAGCCACTATGGCAAAATTAAATCCGCTCAAAATCAATACCCCTTGCCCTATATATATTGTCTCTGGTGAATTTTTATCGGACACTATTTATAAGATTTGACAAATTGACAGGTAATCTTTATCATATATTCTTATGAGTTTCTTCAGGAAACCTAATTTATTTTTCATCTTCCTGGTGCTAATACTCTCATATTCCAGTGGATTCTGCCTTTCCCTTGAACAGCTGGACACGGAGTACTACTGTAAATACAAGAACCCTGATAACGACCCCCTGAGTGCCGAAATAGTCATATATTTCTTTGATTCTGACAGCAGGGTGCCAGGGAAATCCTACAATGCCTCATACTCACCTGAGTACCTCTTTACCATCAGTGCCCCACGGGGGTACGATGAAAGAGAGACTTCACCCGATACAGGGAACGAGAAGGAAAGGGAAGGCTTTGTTCTCCTTGCCTCCTACAGTGAAAACAGGGTTGCCAAGGAACATGTGCAGAAGTGGATCAGGTACTATACCACAAAGGGGAAAAGGTCATTCTCAATCTGGCTGAAGCGCTCTGGCAAGTACATGGATATCATAAGGGAGATACTCAGGGAGAATGACCTGCCTGAGGACCTTGTCTATCTTCCCCTCATTGAGAGTGGATTCAGGACAGAGGCACGATCCCCCTCACATGCAGTGGGTCCCTGGCAGTTCATCAGTGCAACAGCAAAGAGATACGGCCTGAAGATCAACTACTGGATTGATGAGAGAAGGGACCCTGTAAAATCAACAAGGGCAGCCTCACGGTATCTGAAGGACCTCTACAGGATCTTCAAGTCATGGCCCCTCACCCTGGCTGCATACAATGCCGGTGAGGGCGCGGTCCTGAAGGCCCTGAGGAAGACCAGAACGGATGACTACTGGAGGATAGCCCGTACAAGGTATCTTAAGAAGGAGACCCGTCGGTATGTGTCCAAGTTTATTGCTGCAGGCATGATCGCCTCAGAACCGGAAAAATATGGCTTTACAGACCTTGACTACCATGCCCCCCTTAAATTTGAAGAGGTAAAGATAAGGGGTCCAGCAGCGCTCTCCTTCATCGCAAAATGCTCAAAGACATCAACAAGGACTATAAAAGAGCTCAATCCGGAAATAAAGAGATGGTGTACACCCCCTGAAGAGAAATACTATGTGATCAGGATTCCTGAAGGCAGGAAGGAGGAGTTCCTTCAGTGCTACAACAATGCAAGACCCTCCCAGCGGATGCCCAGGATACCCTATATCATCAAGAAGGGTGATACCATCTATGATATTGCCAAGAAATACAGGGTCAGAAGGAAGGAGATACTGGCCCTCAACAGGGGTATTAACCCCCGCAGGCTCAGGCCAGGGAAGATTCTCTATCTTCCACCAGAGTAGATCATGGTTGCCAGAGCCTGTTCAGCTTTTCAGATGGACTGGTCTCTTCTGTTGAAGACTGTCATTGCCTCCTGAAGGCCGGCAGAGATGATCGTTATTGCAGCATCGGTGGCCCTCTTTATTGATTCCTCAATGAGGGGCCTCTCTTCTGGGGGGATCTTTGCAAGCACGTATCTCTCTGTTGGAAGGTGGGCAGGCCTTCCAATGCCGATCTTTATCCTTATAAACTCGTTTGAGCCTATTGAATCAATAATTGACTTTATCCCCTTGTGTCCACCCGAGGAGCCGCCTTTCTTTATCTTGATCCTCCCCGGGGGGAGATCAAGATCATCATGGATGACTATAAGGTTTTCAGCAGAGGCCCTTTTCTTTCTCAGGAGATGGGAGACTGCCAGCCCGCTGAGATTCATGTAGGTAAGGGGCTTGAGAAGTACCACGGGGTTGTCCTGGATGGTTCCTTCAGCTATGAGGTAGTTTTCCCTGGAGGCAAATGTAACATACAGTCTCTTTGACAGGAGGTCAACAGCCTGAAAGCCCACGTTGTGTCGGGTGTTTCTGTATTTACCACCCGGGTTGCCAAGACCAGCGATTATCCACAAATAGATTTCCCCTTCTGATTATCCTTCCTCAGGTGGAGCCTCTTCTTTCTTGCCCTTCTTCACCACCTCGGGCTCGGCCATTTCCTCTTCAACCTCTTCCTCTGTCACTGCCTCTTCTGTTGGTGTTGTCACGGTAGCAACAACCTCCTCAGGGTCTTCCGTAATCCTGACACCCTCTGGAACCTGGATGTCACTGACATGGATGGACTCACCTGCCTTCAGCCCTGATACGTCAATCTCAATAT
>DROX01000174.1 GCA_011321725.1 Nitrospirota bacterium
TAAGCTATCATGGTAAGATTACCCGAGCACCTGGGAAAATCTTATCCTGAGATCCTGAGATTACCCACCTATTTTTATTTTAACCTGTTGACCTGAGGCCAATTCCATTTTGAACCCGGAAAGACCATATTTATGAAACTCTTGATCCTTGGCAGTGGTACATGCGTGCCCTCCTTACAGAGGAACGCCCCTGGATATCTTCTTGAGCTGGAGGGGATGAGGGTGCTTGTTGACTGCGGAAGCGGCATTCTCCTTCAGCTTGAAAGGGCCGGGAGGTCTTACAGGGATATTGATGCTGTTTTTATAACCCATTCCCATCCAGACCACATCTCCGATCTCATGCCGCTGATACATGCCCTGATTGCCACACCAGGGTATGCCAGAAAGAAACCTCTTCAGGTGGTGGGTTCCACACTTGTGGAGGAGTTCCTTGAGGGATGCATCCTGGGGGTGCTCAGAAGACCGGAGGACTTCAGTATTGACTATACAGAGGTTTCAGGAAAGATGCAGATTCAGTCCCTGACCGTATATTCAGCCAAGACCATTCATTCAGAGGACAGCTTTGCCTTTCGCTTTGAACATGATGGATACTGCATTGTCTTTACAGGTGATGCTGACTATTCAGAATCAATAATAGAGCTCAGCACAGGGGCTGACCTGCTGGTGGCTGACTGTTCCTATCCTTATGAGCAAAAGAGAAAAGGCCATCTTACCCCGAAGGAATGCGGCACGATAGCCGCAAAGGCAGGTGTAAAACACCTCCTTCTTTCACATCTGTATCCCACTAACTATTCTGCTGAAGATATCCTTGAAGAAGCCAGGAGGGAGTTCAATGGGAAGGTTACAGTGGCAGAGGACCTGATGGAGATAAGGCTCAGCTGAACTCCTCCCTGTATCTCCTTCTCACCTCCTTGATCCTTCCGCATGTATATTCACCCTCAGGGCATGGACCGGATATACAACCAGGGCCTGCCTTGTCAAATATCACCGGTGCAACCCCCTTGACAAGCCTGAGCATCTCCTCAGCCATTGCCCGTATCTCCCATTGGGCCCTGAGACAGCATCGCTGCCTGAAGAAATGCAGTAGCTCTCTGGCATTCATTGTTACCATTATCTTTGTCTCGCAGGCATTGGGAAGGACAAACCTTGCGTCCTGATTGGCTGACTCACCCGTTATGCCTCTCTCGTTCAGTTTCTTTACAATGTGGTTGTATGCCTTCTGGGCAGAGGCCATGAATCTTTTGAAGTAACGGGTAAGTTCCTCATCCTCCCTGATCGTGGGTGGTATTATGTAATCAAAACCCCTTTCCTCACTCACATACCGCTGGGACTGCTGGCTGTAGGAGGCCAGCCTGTGACGGACAAGCTGATGAGAGCAGGCCCTTGAGATACCCTCAATTGCAAATGTAAATGAGGCATGCTCAATGGGGCTCATATGCCCCATCTTCATCAGACGCTTCACAAACCCCCTCTGATCCTTCTCCTGGATACGTTGCTTCAGGTCTTCAATCTGGGCAGGACTGTAACAAAGCCTGGCAGCCATTGCCACTGTCTCCTCAGGGTTCGGTGTATGTCTGAGAAGTATGACCTTCAGCTCTGTCTCTCTTGGCATGACTCCCTTCCTGGGTATTAATTTTTATAAAAAATTCCAGAATGCCCCGACCTCCGGTCGGAGAGCTTCACTGCTGAATCGGCTTAACCGGGAAAACACTGATATGCTACACACAGGGGAGCATTATTGTCAAGAATGAGGCCACATCCTGAAATAGCGACTGCCTGTACAGTCAACTTTATGGGCACATAGCAGGGCTATCGGGTCAATCCTCTGGTCAAGCCAGAGGGCAGATTTGGGATTGAAAGGAGTTGTGGATTGTCGGGTCAAGCCCGACAATGACAACTTACCTATATATTCTTGTCATTACCCGACTTGATCGGGTAATCCACTCGTTCTTTGAAAGACCATAGATTGTCGGGTCAAGCCCGACAATGACAGGATGCGGTTGTGGATTGTCGGGTCAATGCCCGACAATGACAATAGGGAGGTCGGAACAGAATGTTTCCTTATTTGTCATCCCCACCTGATGGTCCACCCATCCACCCATCCACTCATCTACTCATCAACTCATCCACTCATCTACCCATCCACCCATCCACTCATCTACCCATTTACTCATTTACCCTTCTACTTATCTCCTGCTGACTCTATAATAATTTTTGGACGGGAGCAGATTCGGGTATAATATAGAAAATCATGTCTTTTTCACTTAAATTTGAAAAGAATCATAGTAGATGACAGAAGAAAGGCTGCAATGCAGGATTGATCCAATCTGTGAGCCCTTCGGGCTCATAATATTCGGGGCCTCAGGAGACCTGACAAGAAAGAAGCTCCTGCCCGCCCTGTATAACCTATACAGGCACGGCCTCCTGCCGGATAACTTCTTCATCCTTGGTGCTGCAAGGACCGCCTTTGATGAGAGGGGATTCAGAGAGCTGATCAACTCCTTCCTGCCAGGGGAAGAAGGGGAAGAGAGGGAGTGTTTCCTGAGCCATCTCTATTACAGGATAATTGACTATGATGGCCTGGAGTCCTTCAAGACCCTCAAGAGAAAACTCATCTCCCTTGAAGGCATATACAAGACGGGCAAGAGGCGGATATTCTATCTTGCCGTGCCACCCCTGTTATGTGAGGGTATAGCGAAATTAATCGGCGAATCAGGCCTGACCAGGGGAACAGACTGGAACAAGATCGTCGTTGAGAAGCCCTTTGGCTGGGATGCCGATTCAGCCCGTTCCCTGAACCGTACACTCCACAGATACTTCCAGGAGGAGGACATCTTCAGGATTGATCACTACCTTGGCAAGGAGACGGTGCAGGATATACTGCTCTTCAGGTTTGCAAACTCCATATTTGAACCCATCTGGAACAGGAACCACATAGATCATGTACAGATCACCGTCGCTGAATCCATTGGCGTTGGCGAGAGGGCAGGATATTATGACAGGGCAGGCATCATCAGGGACATGTTCCAGAACCATATAGTCCAGCTTCTGAGCCTCGTTGCCATGGAACCACCTCCAACATTCAGGCCCTTACGCATAAGGGAGGAAAAGGTAAAGGTCTTCCGCTCACTCAGACCCATAGAGAAGAAGGATATCCCGGAGTACACGGTCTTTGGTCAGTATGTCTCAGGAGAGATAGAGGGTGTCGCAGTGCCAGCCTACAGGTCTGAAAAGGGTGTCAGAAGGAACTCAAACACGCCAACCTTTGCAACGATGAAGCTCTTCATTGACAACTGGAGGTGGCAGGGTGTACCCTTTTATCTCAGATCAGGAAAGCGGCTCAGGAGGAGGGTGACAGAGGTCTCTGTCCATTTCAAGACAGTACCACACTCCATTTTCAAGGGCATTGTCTCTGAGGAGATCAAACCCAATGTGCTTGTCTTCAGGCTTCAACCTGATGAGTCCATAAACCTCACATTCCAGACGAAGATCCCGGGCACAAAGCTATGCTTCCGTGATGTAACAATGAACTTCTCCTACAGGGATTACACTGTTCCCATCCCGGAGGCCTATGAAAGGGTCCTTCTTGACTGTCTCAGGGGTGACCAGATGATATTTGTTGGCCAGGAGGGTGTGGAGATAGCATGGGAGTTTTTCACACCCATTCTTGATTTCCTTGAAAAGGGCAAAAAGATAGTCTTTCATATCCACAACTACAGGGCAGGCTCATGGGGCCCCTGGGAGGCTGATGAATTCATAAGGAAAGACGGTCGGCAGTGGTGGGTAACCTGATAGAGTGTAAGGATTATGATCAACTCTCCCTTAAGGCCTGCAACATCCTTGTGGAAGAGGTCCATAAAACCCTGAAGAGAAAAGAATTCTTCTGTATTGCTGTTCCAGGCGGACGTTCCCCCCGGGGACTCTACCGGTTGATGAAGGATGCCCTCCTTCCCTGGCAGAGGATAAGATTGTTTTTCACCGACGAGCGATGCCTCCCACCTGACAGCCCGGAGAGCAATTATAACCTTCTCAAGAGGCTCCTTCTTGACCATATACCGCTACCCCCTGAGAACATATACAGGATTCATGGTGAACTGCCTCCTGAGGATGCTGCTGCTGATTATGAAAGAACACTCAGGGATGTCTTGCCAGGCAGGGGCTTTGACCTTCTTGTCCTGGGTCTCGGTCGGGACTGTCATATTGCCTCACTATTCCCCAACTCAGGCGCACTAAGAGAGGAGAAAAGGCTGGCAGTGGCTGTCTACAATACGCCTGTAGCACCAAGGGTAACCATAACGCCACCCCTGATAAAGGGATCGGAGAGGGTTATGCTACTCATCTCTGGACAGGAAAAAAAGACAGCCTTTAAGAGGCTTGTCCACAGCAGTGTCTCTGTAGCTGAATGTCCCGGAAAACTTGCCTCTGATCACAAAAACTCGGTAATACTTTATGATAGAATATAGAATGCTCAGGGCCGTTATTATATCCATTGTTTTCCTGGTAGTCTGTCTTTCAGACTCTTATGCATATACAGGCAAAAGACAGGGCTTACCTGATGTAACAAAGACAGACAGGGCACTCTATGTGATCGGGACATCCCGTGATGCCTCAGGGCTCCTTAAGGATTACCGCAGATATCTCCTGGCGGTCAAGCTCTATCATGTAAAAGAGAACAGAAACAGCATCCTTGTACTGGATGGCTTTCTCAGGGAGTATCCTGATTCATATCTCTACAGGGATGCCCTCTGGCTGAAGATACTTAACTACCTTGACCTGTACGACAGAGAGGAACTTGACAGTGTGGAGTTAGGCCTCTTTGAGAAGACACTGGATGGTTATCTGAGCAGGTATCCAGACGATGAGGAGGCACTCTTCCTGAAGAGCCGTATAACCAACCCCTCGTCAGAGGAGCATATGGAGGCATTAAAGGCCCTCTATCTCCTTGGTGGAGACTACTTTGATTATCTTGACGGGATGGGGGTCTTTGAGAGCCTCTCCCATGATGAGGCAAAGGACCTGGCACGGGTCCTTATCAGGAAGGTCAGGTACGAAGCTGCACTTACCATACTGAAACGGGCACTTAAAAGATGGGACACCGGGGACCTCCATACCCTGCTGGCAGACACCCTCTTCAGGATGAAGGACTATCCTTCTGCTGCCAGGGAGTATGAAGAGGCCGGTGATCTCTACAGGGCTGCACTCTCATACAAGAGGGCAGCAATGATGGATGAGTTTGAAAGGCTCTACAGCAGGGTTACCAGGGACAAGACAAAGGAGGCATGCGAACTCATTATCACAAAGGCCAGGGAGCTGAGGTGGGATGGTGAACATGAGGATGCACTCGGGATACTCAGGAGGGCCTTCAGGAGCGGCTATCCCTGCAGGGAGAGGCTCCTTTGGTCCATAACATGGACTGAGTACCGGATGAGAAACTTCCTGAGCGCTTCATATAACCTCAAGAAACTGTTCAGGGAATACGGGAAAGAGAGGTATCTATACTGGCTTATACGTTCACTGGAACAGATGGGAAAGAACCCATATGATCTTTACACCAGGATGGGCAACCACTCCTTCTATTCCTACCTGCTCAAAGACAAGGTGCCATATGTAAGAATCAGCTACAACAGGATGGATACACCCATGTACTATAGCGAAGGGCCTCCCGGGTCAAGGGAGATCAGTGCTTCAATAAAAAGGGCCGAACTCCTCTACAGACTGGGGCTTCAGGGGTTTGCAGTTGATGAACTGAGGTCTTCCTATGTGAGATTCAGACAGGAGAGGATGCCCATATGCAAGAGCCTGCTCGGGATAGGGGAGTTCTACGAGGCTGTCAAATGCGTGGCGGGGATCAATACAAGGGATTCCCTGTATATGAGGTACCCCCTTGCCTACAGGGACCTGGTGGACAGGATAGCCCGGGAAAACGGGCTGGACCCGCTTCTTTTGCTTTCCATAATGAGGGAGGAGAGCCGGTTCAACGAGAAGGCCCTTTCTGTTTCAGGTGCCCTCGGACTGATGCAGCTTATGCCTTTCACAGCACGATGGATTGCCAGTATCTCGGGGATGCAGGAGGACCTGAAGACCGAGGAGATACTCCTGCCCGAGAACAACATCCTCATGGCTGCCCGCTATCTGAGGAGGCTCCTTGACGAGTTCCACTCTGTTGCACCTGCAGTGGCTGCCTACAACGCAGGAGAGGGCTCGGTAAGAAGATGGCTTGAAAGCCAGAAGTACGAAAGCCTTGACGAGTTTATTGAGGACATACCATATACCCAGACCTACTATTATGTGCAGAAGGTGCTTTCCTCCTATATGAATTATATCAGGATCTACAGAAGAGGCCAGTGGTAGCCCTGGCCGGTTTCTCAGACAGCTTCCTGCCTGATCTTTAATATAACAAGAAGTGTTGTGCCGATGATGAAAAGTATCCCGCCCACAAGCGCCCATCTGGCACCGGGGTCATAGCTGATCTGGAGCAAGGCCCTTCTGGCGGGCATAACCTCCACATCCTTCAGGTAGACGCCCGTGCCCCTTATAAAGGCAGGCCTGTTAGGTGCTGAGATCAGTCTTTTTGTTATACCCCTGTTATCTGAATAGGCTATCTCTGCCTTCATATCCGTGATATAACCCCTTTGAAGCTGGTATTCTATCCTCTTCAGATAAAGTGTGTCTCCGTTTGAGAACCTTATCCCACCACCCTCGTTCAACATCACGAATCCCTGCATGGCCATATAGCTGCTCAGAAGATGGGCCAGCATTATGAAGGCAAAGCCAAGATGTATAAGCTGGGGAGATATCACAAGGGGCCACCTTCTGTTCCTGTCCTTCTTGATTAATGCCTCAACCGTGCAGAATATGGTGTTGATAACAAGTAATGCTACAATCAGTATTGCAATATAAAGCCACCATGTCTCTCTCAGGGGGGTCACTGAAAGCCAGCTGAAGAGGCTTGTAGTATTAATCCTCCTGTATGAAGGAAAGAGGGGCATCACGATGGCACCGATAACCATCGTTCCCATAAGGATGAAGAGAAGGATGTTTGCCATCCTCAGGGATCTGAAGATATTGAATATGGCTTTTATGATTCCCATGATCAGAACGAATGGGAGCTCTTCATGAGAAGCCCCACACCAAGATATGTGAACAGTACAACACCGTAACCTGCTATCCCTATTGTGGCAATCCGTGCACCCCTCCAGTAGGGCCTGAATCTCAGGTGCAGATAGAGGGTGTAGGTAAGCCACAGGAGGGTCGTCCAGAGCTCCTTTGGTGTCCACAACCAGTAACTACCCCAGGCAAAGTATGCCCATATGCCACCGAAGATCATGGAAAGGGAAAAGAGAAGGTATCCTGTCAATACCGCCCTGTACTGAAGCGACTCCATCATCCTTCCCATTGCCGCGTCCCTGTTGAGAAGAAAAATGACACCAAGCACTGCGGCTATGCCAAAGAGCCCGTAGGACAGGAATGAGAGCACCACATGAAGTTCAAACCAGAAGGTCTTCAGCACCGGTGGCAGCGGCATCATTGATGGTCTTGAGAGCATCCCAAGAAGGGAGAACAGAAGGGATGCAACTGCGGTGAGCCTGAAGAAACCCTTCCGGGGCCTGATCCTCACCCAGAAAGGTATGGAGAGCACAGCCGTTGAAAGTGAAAGGAAAAGCAGTGTATCATGAAGACCCACAAGGGGAAGCCTTCCGAGCGTGACCCCCCTGTAGAGAAGATACCCTGCCTGCACTGTTATTGCTGCAAAGAGCGCCTTCTCCCATAGCAGGGCAGCTCCGTACAGCAGTGGTTGTATGAAGAGGAGTATCATGGAAAGATCTTGCCAGGGTTCAGGAGTCCCTTGTAATCAAAGAGCCTTTTAATGCCGCGCATGAGGTCCATCTCATTGTGTCCTATCTCCATGTTGATGAATTCCGACTTCGTGACGCCGATACCGTGCTCCCCGGAGAGCGTCCCCCCGAGCCTCAGGGTTTCCTCAAATATCCTCTTTACAAGCTCTTTGGCCCTGCCGTATCTCTCTTCATCCTCTCTGTTAACCATTATGTTCACATGGATATTACCGTCACCTGCATGGCCAAAGCTGACGATGGGGATGCCCGAACTCTCTGAAAGACCCCTTAAAAAGACAAGCATCTCCGTCAGATGCGACCTTGGTACTGCTATATCCTCGTTTATCTTTGTGTTGGCAATGCTGAACAGGGCCGGTGGTATTGCCCTTCTTGCCTTCCAGATCTGTTCCCGTGAGATGCTGTCCTCTGCAACCTTCACGTCTCCCTTCAGGGAGTGGACAATACTGACAACCCTCTCCGAATCCCTCTGTACCGATTTCACATCACCGTCAAGCTCAATAATCAGAAGCGATTCAGCCTTTCCAAGCCCTGTGGGGCTGTAGGATTCAACCGCCTCTACAGCCATCCTGTCCATGAATTCCAGACAACGGGGGGTAATCCCAGAGGAGATGATCCTGTAGACTGCATTGCCAGAGGCCTCAAGATCACTGAAGGATGCAAGTATGGTGATTATCGTCTCAGGCTCGGGCCTGATTGCAAGTGTAGCCCGTGCAATAATGGCCAGCGTGCCTTCAGAACCTATGAGCAGATCCTTGAGGTCATAGCCCACCACTGATTTTATTGTCTTCGTACCGGTTCTTATCAGCCGTCCCTCTGGCAGCACAGCCTCTATCTCCATGACATACCTTCTTGTAACACCATACTTGATCGCCCTGGGGCCTCCTGCATTGGTTGCTATATTGCCGCCGATGGTGCAGAAGTTCATGCTTGAGGGGTCAGGTGGATAGAAGAACCCCCTGGCTGAAAGCTCCCTCTGGAGCTGGCCATTAATTACACCCGCCTCCACAACCACATACTGGTCACAGGGGTTGATCTCAACTATGTTTTTCATCCGCTCCAGTGATATCACCAGGGCACCCTCCTGTGGCACCGACGAGCCTGTTGTGGCTGTGCCGGCACCACGTGCAATGACAGGGAGGTCCTCCTCATAGGAGAACCTCAATATTCTGACAATATCATCAACCGATTCAGGCCAGAGCACCGAGAGGGGTTTTCCCTTCATCTGTGAGGCATCAAAGCCATAGCACAGAAGATCAGCCTCCTCTGTGCTGATCTGGTCATCACGCAACAGTGAAGAAAGCCTTATGGTCATTTTATTGTGAGCTTCTCTTGTGACAGTTCATTAATGAACAGTTCCAGTTCCCTCTTGGAGACCTTTCTGTCGGTGAACTCAAGGGCCACCTCGTAAACAGGCAGATAGTCATTTTCCACCCTTTTGGTACCTCTGAGGATTGACTTTGTTACTGTCCCTTTCACTGCGTTCCTCTTGCCATTCATGCCAAGCACAAAGGTGCAGTCTGAATTGGGTGATAACCTCCTGTGTGTCCGGAATCTTACACCCTCGGTGCTGATATCCAGCAGATCCACATCAGAGATTGAAATGACCTGGCCTGTAGGTCTGCCCTTTTGCTCAAACTCTCTTCTTCCCATCCTCCTATCCTTCCACGAATTCCATTGACAGAACCTTTGAGACGCCTGGTTCGTCCATTGTTATCCCGTAGAGATAATCGGATATCTCCATTGTCACCTTGTTGTGTGTGATCACTATAAACTGTATATCCCCGGAGAGTTCCTTGATCATATCACGGAACCTTACCGTGTTGCTCTCATCAAGTGGTGCATCAGCCTCATCAAGCAGACATAAAGGTGTGGGCTTCAAGAGGAATCCTGCAAACATCAGTGAAAGGGCTGCAAGGGCCTTCTCGCCACCGGAAAGGAGAGAGATGTTCTGGAGCCTCTTGCCAGGAGGTCTTACTATCACATCAATACCTGATTCCAGTATGTTGTTCTCATCAGTAAGACGGAGCTCGGCACTGCCGCCGTTAAAGAGTCTCTGGAAGACCTCATTGAACTTTGTATTAAGTGCCTCAAAGGCCTCTGTAAGCATCTTCCTTGTGGTCCTGTTTATCCTCCGGATAGCCTCTTCAAGCTCTGCAATGGATTCAACGATATCATCATGTTGTTTCTGGAGGAACTCAAAACGCTCGTTTAGTTCGTTGAACTCATCAAGGGCACCAAGGTTGACCTGCCCCATAGCATCTATCCTTGCCCTGAGCTGGGTTAATGCCTCCCTGTCCTCTTCGTAATCTGAAGAGGGCTCAACATCTTCCTCTTCAATCTCTATGCCGTACCTTTCCCTTATGTTGTCTTTCAGGGCAGAGAGCTTCATTGAATGTTCGGTCCATAGAAGCTCCTCCCTGTGTAACTCCTCCCTGGTCTCCTCCAGTTCCCTTCTCAGCCTTCTCAGTTTTTCCTCCTTGTCCGTCATGTTGTGTTTGACCTTCTCAAGGTCATCCCTCAGTACGGAGATGTTTCTTCTGATTATATCGGCCTTTTCCACCAGTGTCTTTAATTTTTCCTCAAATTCCTCTGCATCCCTTTTCTTTTCCTCAATCAATGCCTCTCTACGGGATATCTCCGAAAGGTTTGATTCCCTGCGGTCTTTCAGCCTTGAGAGTTCATCCTTCAGCCGGGTGGCGTCCCTGTTGTAGGCCTCAAGCCGCTCGGTAAGCCCCTTCAGCCTTATCTTTACATCCGAGATGGACTGTATCTTTTCATTCAACTCATCCCTTGCCCTGGCAATCTCTGCCTGGAGCAGGTCAAGGTCCTGTTCAAGGGACAGCTTTTCTGAACCCTTCTCCGCTATGTCCTGCTCAAGCTGGGTGATCCTGTGCTGAAGCTCCTCAGATTCAAGATCAAGCTGCTCCAGTTCGGACTCAAGATTCTGCGCCTTTCTTTCAAATCTCTCAATATCCTCCCTGAGCCGCCTCTCGTTTGCCCTTTCAAGGGAAAGCTCCCGATCAGAGGATATTATCTCCTCATCTATCCTTTTCAGGGTATCTTTGATCCCCTCTATCTCCTCAGAGAGGGA
Source organism: Nitrospirota bacterium (assembly GCA_011321725.1). Classification (GTDB taxonomy): domain Bacteria; phylum Nitrospirota; class Thermodesulfovibrionia; order Thermodesulfovibrionales; family JdFR-85; genus JAADHP01. The sequence goes on from DROX01000174.1 coordinate 10,948, forward strand.
TTCAATCTCCGACTCAATGGATTCAACCTTCCTGTTCTTCTCCTCCACCTCTTTTTCAATCCCTCTCAACTCCCTTCTTATACCCAGGATTCCCGTGCCCTTGCCTGCGATTACCACACCCTCGGATTCCACGACCTCACCCCTGTAGGTTACAAGCCTCATATGCCGGGTGTCTCTGTTTCCTTCAAGTATCCTCAATGCACTCTCAATGTCTTCCACAATAAAGTAATTGTCAAGGAGATTCCTGAGAAGGGGTTCCAGGTTCTCATCCGTTGATACAAGGCTGTACAGGGGTCTGAGGTCTCCATGCTCATTGTGGGTTTTTACAGTATCGGCTCTGCTGTTGGAATAAATAAATACATGACGGGGCAGATTCTCCCTGTTGACGATATCCACAGCCCTTCTCAGGTCATCTGTGGATGAAAGCATGATCCCCTTGAGCCTGTCTGACAGTGCAGCCTCTACGGCGGTATCATAGGCAGGATCAACCTCCAACACCTCCGAGAGGGTGGATATGATATTTATACCCGATGATTTCAGCACCTCCTGTTCCTTCCGGGATGCTACCATGTCCCTGAGCACGGTTGCACGGGACTGCATGGAGAGTATCTCCTCACGTAACCTGCTCTTGTCCCTGACAAGACTGTTCAACCGGTTTTTCTTCTCCGAGAGTTCATCTGTCAAACCAGATCTTCTGTTCTTTAACTCCCCTATGGCCCTCTCCCTTTCTGTGAGGAATCTCCTTTTCTCCTCTGCCTGTTCCTTCAATTCGGAGACTCTTCTGTGTGCCTCTTCAATCTCTCTCCTGCAGAGTTCAATCCTCTTGTTTGTTCCTTCCACCGTGGCCTCATGGCGATGAAGGAGGTTCCTCATCTCCCCTATCTTTTCAGAGAGTGCGAAGACCTCCCTGCGCCTTGCCTTAAGGGTCTCCTCCAGTTCATTAAGAGAGGATCTGTACTGTTTGATCTCATCCTCCCCTGCCCTCAGGTCATCCCTGAGCATGGCTATCTCCTTTTTTATCTCAACATCCTTGCCACCCAGGGATACCAGCTCCTGCTCCTTCTCATGAATCAGCAGTTCAAATTCCTCAACCTGTACCTTCATGGACTGGATCGCGTTTTTTGTGTATTCAATATCCCTTCTTGTAATTGCCGCCCTCCGTTCAGCATCAGATATCTCATGTTCAATGCCTTCCAGCTGCCGGGTCTGCAGGGAAAGCTCTCTCTCCTTTTCTATGGTCTCTATCCTTGATATTTCAAGTTCCTTCTCAAGCTCTGTCTGGGCCTTTCTTTTCTCGGCCTCCACATCCTTCAGCTCGTTGATCCTTCTCTGCATTGCCTCAAGAGATGCCATGAGGGTATTGAAATCAGCCTTTGATAGGCGAATCTCTATCTGTTTTAGTTCGTCAAGGAGGGCCTTGTAACGTTCTGCCTTCTTCGCCTGTCGTTGCAGGGAGTTTCTCTGTCTCTTGACCTCGGAGAGGATATCAGAGATACGCTGGAGATTGAGCCTGGAGGATTCAAGTTTTGAGATGGCCTCTGTCTTTCTTGCCTTGTACTTCATGATACCCGCAACCTCTTCAATAAGGAACCGCCTCTCCTGGGGCCTGGCGTTTATCAGTTCACCTATGCTGCCCTGCTCTATGATTGAATATCTCTTTATCTCAAGCCCTGTATCAAGAAACATCTCACGGATGTCCCTGAGACGGCAGATATTCCTGTTTATCATGTACTCGCTCTCACCCGAGCGGTACAGCCGTCGCGTGACAGTAACAACCCTTTCACCTCCCTGACCATTGTCCTGCTGTCCATCCGGGTAGGAGATGTAGAGGGTCACCTCTGCCATCCCCTTTGGTTTCCTGCTCTGGGAGCCATTGAAAATGACCTCATCCATCTTGTCACCCCTGAGGGTCTTTGCTGACTGCTCCCCGAGAACCCACCGTACAGCATCAACAATGTTGCTCTTTCCACAGCCGTTGGGCCCCGCAATACAGGTGATGCCGGGATGGAATGTGAAAGTGGTCTTGTCGGCAAAGGACTTGAAACCATTGAGTTCCAATCTTTCAATTTTCATAACTGAAATTATAACCGCAAATAAGGAGGGCTGACAAGGGGGATGAAATTTTGTTTGAAAATAGACTGGTTAGAGATGCCAGGATACCAGCAATGTACAGATAATCCCGGATTGCCCTATTGCTCTGCGCCTTGTTCATCTTCTCCTGGACAGGTATGCTATAATAGAAGGATTGAAGAGACATTGTAGGGTGCTCTCTGGTTAAATCAAATTAAATCAAGGAGTTAGCCGGATCCGGCTTTTGAAAAAAATAGAGAATCGGCATCAGCTTTATTGCCGGCTCCAGAAGATATACAAGTTTTCAGGAGGATAGGGATATGCTCGGGAAGAAAGAAAGGTATGTCGTTGCAGTGGTTGGCGCCACGGGTGCAGTGGGTGAGGAGATGGTCTCCATACTTGAGGAGAGGAACTTCCCTGTAGAGGAACTGCATCTGTTCGCATCAGAGCGCTCAGAAGGCAAAAAGATATCCTTCAGGGGTGAAGAGGTCACCGTTAAGACCCTCAATGAGGACTCCTTCAAAGGGATAGATATAGCGCTTTTCTCTGCCGGTGCATCACGTTCAAAGCAATGGGCACCAGTTGCAGCAAAAAGCGGCTGTGTTGTGGTTGACAACTCCTCTGCCTGGAGGATGGACCCGGAGATTCCCCTTGTGGTGCCAGAGGTAAACCCTGATGACCTGAAATGGCACAGGGGGATCATTGCAAACCCAAACTGTTCCACCATACAGATGGTGGTAGCACTGAAGCCCATCCATGATGCTGCAAGGATAAAAAGGGTTGTGGTATCCACCTATCAGGCTGTCTCCGGAACTGGAAAGAAGGCGATGGATGAACTCCTGAAACAGACTACAGACCTGCTGAATTTCAGGGCTATAGAATGCAATGTCTATCCACACCAGATCGCCTTCAATATACTGCCCCACATAGATGTGTTCCTTGACAACGGATACACTAAGGAAGAGATGAAGATGGTCAACGAGACAAAGAAGATCATGGGTGATGATTCCATCAGGGTTACCGCAACAACCGTCAGGGTTCCTGTGTTCAGGGGTCATGCCGAGAGTGTCAATGTGGAGACGGAAAAGAAGGTCTCGGCAAACGAGGCAAGGGCCCTGCTGGCGGCCTTCCCCGGTGTTGTTGTCTTTGATGCACCTGAAAAGAACATCTATCCCCTGCCCGTGGATGTGGCAGGCAAGGATGAGGTTTATGTGGGAAGGATAAGGGAGGATGAGTCCATAGAAAAGGGGCTCAATATGTGGATAGTTGCGGACAACCTCCGCAAGGGTGCTGCACTCAATGCGGTACAGATTGCAGAGAAACTGATTGAGATGGCATAGATGGGTTACAGGGACCTGAGAGAGTTCATAGCTGTACTGGAACAAAAGGGCCTGCTGAAGAGGGTGAAGGTGGAGGTGGATCCAGTCCTTGAGATTGCCGAGATAAATGATAGGGTGGTGAAGGCCGGGGGGCCTGCGATACTCTTTGAGAACCCAAAGGGTGCAAGGTGTCCCTGCGTGGTGAACCTCTTTGGCTCCTTTGAGAGGATGAGACTGGCCCTTGGTGTGGATGACCTTGACCAGATCGGTGCTGAGATACTTGAGTTCCTTGAGCCAGAGATACCGACAAACCTTATTGAGAAGCTGAAGACCCTGCCAAAGCTCAAGAGGCTGAGTGATTTCCTGCCGAAATACGTAAAGAACGGTCCTTGCAAGGAGGTGATCATAAAAGACAACCCATCCCTTGATATATTCCCCATACTCAAGACATGGCCTCAGGATGGTGGAAGATTCATCACACTCCCCATGGTCTTCACAAAGGATCCCGAGACAGGGGAGAGAAACTGCGGGATGTACAGGATGCAGGTCTATGACTCCAGGACTACGGGTATGCACTGGCATATGCACAAGGATGGCGCCCGCCATTACAGAAAGGCAGAACGACTGGGAAGACGGCTGGAGGTGGCAGTGGCAATAGGTGCTGACCCTGCCACAATGTATTCTGCCACAGCACCCCTTCCACCGGGTATTGACGAGATGCTCTTTGCAGGCTTTCTGAGGAAATCCCCGGTGGAGATGGTCAGGTGCGAGACTGTTGACCTTGAGGTGCCTGCAAACGCAGAGATTGTCCTTGAAGGCTACTGTGAGCCTGGAGAGAGAAGGACCGAGGGTCCCTTTGGTGACCATACCGGCTATTACAGCCTCCAGGATGAGTTTCCCGTGTTTCATATAACCTGTATCACCCACAGGCGAGACCCTGTCTATCCCGCAACAATAGTGGGTAAGCCTCCCATGGAGGACTGTTTTATCGCAAAGGCCACAGAGAGGATATTCCTTCCCCTTCTTAGGAAACAGCTCCCCGAGGTGGTTGATATGAACCTTCCTGTGGAGGGCGTGTTTCATAACATAGCGATTGTTTCCATTGACAAACAGTACCCCGGGCATCCGAGGAAGGTGATGTACGCACTATGGGGTATGGGACAGATGAGCTTTACCAAGATGATAGTGGTTGTTGACAGCTGGGTGAATGTGCAGGATCCCTCGGAGGTGGTCTGGAGGATCGGCAACAATGTTGACCCCAAGAGGGATGTGGTCATAGTGGAAGGGCCCCTTGATGTGCTGGAGCATGCATCTTCAATCCCTGCCTATGGTGGGAAGATGGGTATTGATGCCACAAAGAAATGGCCATCAGAGGGGTTCCAGAGAGAGTGGCCGGATGATATTGAGATGTTGCCCGAGATAAAGAGGCTTGTTGATGAAAGGTGGGACAGCTATGGAATCTGAGGATAAGAGGCCGCCTTTATGCAGGAATTGTGGTCGCCCTCTCAACCTGATAATAGGTTGAAGAAGGGTGGACTTGCGCTGCATGGAGTGCGGCAGCAGGTACGGGATATCAGAGTACATTGAGGAGATCCCCCAGTCCATGTGGGAGACAATAGCCTTGAGACCCTGCAACAGGGTATAATTTATAATATTCTAAGGAAAGGAGGCAGGAGTTAACAGGGAGTTGTTAATTCCACAGTTACTTATGGAAGAGTACAAGGTTTTTTCAGAGGAGGAAGAAGAGATCTACGACCGTGAGATTTATATCCTCATGGGAAAGATCAAGGATGGAATGCATATTGATGAGGCCTGCAGGGAGATAAGTACCGATGATCCGGAGATGAAACAGATCATAGAGGATGATATCCTGAAGATAATCATTGCAAACCTCCACTACCAGCAGGGCATGAGCCTTGAGGATGTGGCCAAGGAGCTTGACATTGAACTGCAGAGGGTAAAAGAGACACAGAAGATAATGCTTGAAGATGTTATGCATACCCTGAATGAAGAGGGTATAAACGGTTCTTCAAGCGGCATGACACACTAAGAGTTCCTACTTCTCAAAGAGAAATATATACTCGTCAGGTTTTGACATGTTCAGTTCCTCGCGTGCCTTCTTCTCAATATAGAAGGGGTCCTTTTTGAGCAGTTCAACCTCCTCCTGGAGCCGGGAGGTCTCGTTGTTCAGAGAGGCGATCTCTTTGATAAGAGCGGATTTCTTTTCCTTCAGTTCATAATAACGTATCAGGCCGTTCTCATCAAAGACAAGTGACCACAAGAGGTACACCGATACAATAACAAGGATGGTGTAAAAGACAAGGTTCCTCTTCTTTTTCTCATTATAGACCTGTCTTCTCAGGAGATTGTTCGTATACATTTGGATAATATTATAACATCATATCTGTTTAAAATAAATCCCTGTCAAGGCAGGGCACCTCATAAAAATAAAGTCCAAACAGGATTAATCAATAATCCAAATCCAGCGGTAAAGTTTATAGCAGTAGTATGGTAGAGTCTTACACATCATTCTCAGCAGCCATCCATGGCTGCTTCCGAGGGAATTTTGCGATTCACCATCCTGGTGAATCTTATGCAAAATTCAAAACCGTTCAGACTCTACCATACCACTGCTTTTTAGCAGTTCTTCCAAATCCTTACAGCTGAATTTGGGAATAAAGTAACCTCTTTTTATTGTTATACACTAAAACAAGTAAAGAAACAAACCCTATAGGCCCAGAGGTGGTGAAGA
>DROX01000175.1 GCA_011321725.1 Nitrospirota bacterium
AGTGGTGTGAATCCATATCAACTGGAAAAGGTAAGTGAAGCATTGATGAAAAACTACAAGGATATGGGAATATCAGTTGCAATCAGTGTTGCGCCTGCGGTTCTTGGAGGGGCAGCAGTTGCAGCAGGTGCCTATGGAACCGCTGCAGGCCTGATGATCCTTGCACCAGTGGCTGCCATTGCAGCACCTGCCTATGTTCTTGGGAAACAATATTCCTATCAGAAGGAAAGAGAGGAGATCGAAAGGGAGTTTACAAGGAGAAATCTTGGCAGCTTTACCATATCAGGCAATTCCACAGTTGAGGGAAGTGTGTTTTATCCAATCATCCCAAATCCAAGGGCAATAGTTGTCACCTACAGGATAGGAGCTAAAGTGAAAACCCTTGAGGTGTCTCTAAAAAAGCTCAAGGGGCTTCATGTTGCACCTGAGGGAAAAGAGGAAAAGAAGACAGGCAAAAATAATTCCTGACAGTTGCATATCTTTTGAGATATGTCACCATGGATAAACCAGTTTCTGATTTCACATAAGGGCAAAAGAGATCGGAGGTAAAATGAAATTTTGTCAACTACTTACATATTGTATCTCCTATCCATTGTTGAGATTCTTTGTACACTTTGAGGTAAGGGGACAGGAGCACCTCAGAGGGCTTGAGGATGGGCCTGTCATACAAGCAGGTAATGACAGAAAAAAAAGGGATTCCGCATCAGGTGCGGAATGACAGGAAATGGAGGAAGGTCAGGCATGCTTCTCACTTAAAAAGACAGTGCTACCATTTACATCGTATTGTGTTAAACTATATCTAAATCATAAAAAGGGAGGAAGATATGCGAAGTGCCACATTAAAGAGGGAAGCTAAAAAGGCAATTGATGAACTATCAGAAGAAAAAATAAAAGTTGCTATTGATTTTATTGAGTACCTCAAAGAAAAGGAAGAAATGGAAGCGACACTTGAAATTCTGTCCAGTCATGAAATTATGGCTCAGATTGAGGAAGCTGAGAAGGCTATAAAAAAAGGCAAGCTTGATGAATTTGTCCCATGGGAAAAAGTAAAACGCAATGTATAAAGTCTCCCTTCACAAAAAGGCTGTCAAATATTATGAGAGCCTTGATGACAAGACAGCAAAAAGAATAAATAAAGCCATTGAGGCAATGAGTAGAAATCCACTTAAAGGTCCTCACATTAAAAAGCTCAGAGGAACACAAGAAGGGAAATTCAGATATGCAGTAGGAGACTTAAGGATCGTTTACAGGATTAATGAGGAAGAGAGAACAATTCTTATAGAAGCGATAGGGCCAAGAGGAGATATTTATAAATAAATTTATCAGATGGCTAAAGTTCTGAACAAGGATAACACACAATATGGCTTCTAATCTTAACCCCTCATACACCTTTGACTCCTTTGTGGTGGCCGGCTCAAACAGATTCGCCTGCGAGGTGGCAAGGAGTATTGCTGAGGCACCCGGGGAAAGATATAATCCTGTCCTGATATACGGAGAGGAAGGTACAGGGAAGACGCATCTTCTGCATGCCATTGGGAATGAGATAGTCCAGAATAATCCAGAACTGAAGGTTGGCTACATACCTATTATAACCCTGGAGAGGGGAATCTGGGTCTCCTCACAGATACGAAAGATTCATGAGATTCTGAAGATCTTTGATTATTATGACGTCTTTCTGATTGATGACCTTCACAGGATGGATTATGAAGCCCTCCTTCTGCTTCTATTCTACGTGCCAAGGCTCTGCCATGGTAAAAGGCAGGTTGTAATGGCCTATGATGGAAGAGTTATAGACGAAGAAAGAAAAGATGCTTTGGTTAATGGGTTTGAAGGAGTTCTGGTAGTTGATATAAAGCCCCACGAGATAGCAACAAGAAAGGAGATAATAGGCAGGAAGGCAAGGGTTCCACAGGGTATTGATCTGCCTGAAGATGTTTCAGATTTTCTTTCCAGGACAGATTATCCGCTGAACATGCTTGATGGATTATTTGAGAAAATAAGGCCAACTATAGAGGGAACAGAGGGGTTTATTGATCCGGAAACCCTGAAGGGATTAATGGGCTACAGGGAAAGAAAGATAATAGACAGGGTAAAAATAGACCACCTGATAGAGGAGTTTGAGAAGAGATACATGGATGAGTTTGAGATATTAAGCTACAGGATTGAAAGGATCAAGAAGAGTGGATAAACGGGGTCCGGCCTCTCCTGTACTTTTGGGTGAATCCCGTAGTCAGTAGCTTATTGGAAAAGCCCCTGCAGGAGGCTTTTGGGGATATCAGAGGCAATTGTTACCCTGCCGATCTCAAGTGGCAATACAAACCTTAACCTGCCTGAGACAGCCTTCTTGTCTATGGCCATGGCCCTGAATATATCTGACCTGTGGTAGGGGAAATCAAGCCTGTAGGGGAGGTTGTACTTTTTTATAAGAGACCTGATTTTTTTTACAGTGTATTCTTTTATCAGTCCTTTTTTGTTTGCCAGTTTTGCCTCGTATACCATTCCGATGGCAACAGCCTCACCGTGAAGGAATCGCCTGTAGTTTGTTATGGTCTCAATGGCGTGCCCTATGGTATGGCCGAAATTCAGTATTGCCCTGAGACCTGCCTCCCTTTCATCCTGTGATACAACCTCTGCCTTTATCTCACATGAGCGGTAGATAATGTTCATGAGATGTTCAGGATCAAGTGCTCTTATCTCCTCAGAATGTCTGTCAAGGTAGTTAAAGAGCCCTTTGTCCCGGATGATGCCATACTTTATAACCTCAGCCATGCCTGCAAGGAACTCCCTGGGAGGAAGTGTTTTCAGTGTCTCCACATCTATCCATACAAGGGATGGCTGATAGAAGGTGCCTATCATGTTTTTCCCGAGGGGATGGTTAACCCCTGTTTTTCCACCCACTGAGCTGTCCACCTGTGAAAGGAGGGTTGTGGGAACCTGGATACAGGAGATACCACGCATATATGTTGAGGCTACAAATCCTGTGATGTCACCTATAACACCACCACCAAGGGCGAAGATTACAGATCTTCTGTCAAGACCTGCCTCAAGGAGTTTGCTCAGGATGTGGTATGACCAGAAGTAGTCCTTGTATTCCTCTCCATCAGGTATCAGGATTGTAATGGGGTCAAGACCTGCTGACTCAACAGCCTTTCTCAGTTGTTCTCCATAGAGGGAATAGACTGTGGGATTACTGATTATTGCAGATTTTTCAGAAAAGCGAAATTCCCTGATCCGTTCATCTATCCTGCCAAGGATGTCTGTTCCGATAACTATACTGTAGCTTCTTGTGCCTAAATCAACAGTGAGTTCTTTCATAAAGTTTTCCTGTTGTTTATAAATATCACAGAATTTTAACCTAAATGGTCTGTTTTTTGAAAGTTCTATCCATTTTTGTCAACCAAATTGTTATAATATTTATCTACTTTTATAGAAAGGTAGAGAGAGGTTGCTTGCCAAAAGAATAATACCCTGTCTTGATGTAAGAGATGGCCGTGTGGTCAAGGGGGTGAACTTTGTCAATATCCGTGATGCAGGTGACCCTGTGGAGAATGCCATATATTACGATGAACAGGGTGCAGATGAGCTTGTATTTCTTGATATTACCGCCTCGCATGAAAAGAGAAAGATAATCCTTGATGTGGTGGAGCGCACAGCAGCCGATGTATTCATGCCCCTTACTGTTGGTGGAGGCATAGGAAGCCTTGATGATATAAGGGACCTTCTTAATGCAGGCTGCGACAAGGTATCAATTAATACCACCGCTGTACGTAATCCCGAGTTTATACGACAGGCATCAGAGAGGTTTGGCAGCCAGTGTATAGTCGTGGCCATAGATGCAAAGCGGGTTCATTACTCAAGGTTTGAACTTGACCAGCCAAGAGACATCCCTGACTGGTTAAAGGACAACAAGGACCTCCAGTATCTTTTACTTGATACCCAACCCTCCACTCTGGATACAAAGTACTGGGAGGTGTTCACCCACGGCGGAAGAAGACCAAGGGGTATAGATGCGGTCCTATGGGCAAAGTATATGGAGGAGCTTGGTGCAGGTGAGATACTGCTTACATCAATGGACAGGGATGGTACAAAGGATGGCTATGACCTGGAGCTGACAAGGGCTGTGTCAGAGGCTGTTGGCATACCCGTGATCGCCTCTGGTGGTGCAGGCACACTGGAGCATCTTTACCAGGCTGTTACCCTGGGGAAGGCAGATGCTGTGCTCGCTGCATCCATCTTTCATTACCGTGAATACACCATCAGGGAGGCAAAGGAGTATCTACAGTCAAGAGGTGTAATTGTAAGGATGGTGGATTGAAATTAATAGTTCAGGTGGAATTCCGAACCACCTCCACTTGTGAGTTTCAGCGAAAAAATATTAATTATGGAGGAGCAGATGAAGATTGACGAACTCTGTATCAACACAATAAGGTTTCTTGCGGTGGATGCAATTCAGAAGGCAAACTCAGGTCACCCGGGCATGCCCATGGGAGATGCTGCCATGGCCTATGTGCTGTGGACAAAGTTCCTTAAGCATAATCCGAAAAATCCAGGGTGGTTCAATCGTGATAGATTCGTACTTTCGGCAGGGCATGGTTCAATGCTCCTGTACGCGCTCCTTTATCTCACCGGCTACCCCCTTACACTGAAGGATATCAAACAATTCAGGCAGTGGGGGAGCAAGACGCCAGGACATCCTGAATACGACCCTTCCACTGGTGTTGAGACAACCACCGGCCCCCTGGGGCAGGGGTTTGCTACAGGTGTGGGCATGGCTATAGCAGAGAGATATCTCAGTGAATACTTCAACCGTCGGGGCTTCCCGGTGGTAGACTACAACATCTATGCAATATGCAGTGATGGCGATCTTATGGAGGGTATATCTTCAGAGGCTGCATCACTTGCAGGACACCTCGGTCTTGGAAAGATAGTATACCTGTACTCGGACAACAGGATTACCATAGAGGGCTCCACAGAGTTGACCTTTACAGAGGATGTGGCCAGGAGATTTGAGGCCTATAACTGGCATGTGCAGAGGGTTGATGGTAATGATCTGAAGGCCATTGAGAGGGCGATCAGGGCTGCGAAGTCCGAGAAGAAAAGACCCTCCCTGATAATTGCAAGGACGAGGATTGCCTTTGGAAGTCCCAACAAACAGGACACAGCCGAGTCCCATGGCGCCCCTCTTGGTGAGGAGGAGGTGAGGCTTACAAAAGAGAACCTCGGGTGGCCTGTATCACCCAGGTTTTATGTTCCCAGACCTGCCCTGAAACACATGAGAAAGGCTGTAGAACGTGGCAGGACTGAAGAGAGGATCTGGAACTCCCTTGTAAAGAAATACAAAAGGGCCTATCCAGAGCTGTACAGGCAGTGGGAGGAGTTTACAGAGGGAAGACTGCCAGATGGCTGGGATAGGGGACTTCCTGAGTTTTCCGTCAATGATGGCCCCATTGCCACAAGGTCAGCATCAGGAAAGGTGCTGAATGTCCTTGCTGACAGGGTCAGGAATCTCATCGGGGGTTCTGCTGACCTTGCGCCTTCAAACAACACCTATCTGAAGAAATATCCTGATTTTGGAGTGAAAAAGGCAGGCAGGAACCTCCATTTCGGTGTCCGCGAGCATGCCATGGCTGCAGCACTGAACGGGATGGCTCTTAATGGGGGCGTTATCCCCTATGGTGGTACCTTTCTTGTATTCTC
>DROX01000176.1 GCA_011321725.1 Nitrospirota bacterium
TCCGGATCTGTCCAGAATGGGACAGCCTTGGGTAAGCCGTTGTCCATATAAGGACAAAGACGCAGCTTTTTCAGCTAAATTTTACAGGATTATCCATGGTATATAACTTGCTTTTATGGAGATATAAAAATTGCCCTCATGGTGGGGGTAAAAATCTTCTAAAAAGGGAGGTAACGTATGAAGAAAGGGTTTTTATCAATCCTGATAGTTGGGTTGTTCCTGCTGAGCTCCACAGGGCTTGTACAGGCAGCCAACTGGGCAAACCCCGATCTGCTTGTCACGGCAGAGCAGGTGAAAAAGAACATTGACAAGCCCAACTGGGTGGTTGTTGATTGCAGAGATCTCAAGAAGTATATCAAGGGGCACATTCCAGGCGCAATCAGCCTTGGCAAACGCTGCAAAAAAGCCCTGAGAGACCCCTCAGCAAGACTCTTCAGGGATGTCTCCTGGTATGAGAAGTTCCTGGGCAAGGTGGGGATAGGAAATGATACACATGTGGTCTTTTATTATGGTGATATAAAGGACCTGCCTGATGCCACAGTGGGTTTCTGGACCCTTGAGTATCTGGGCCATGATAAGGTACATGTGCTTAATGGTGGTATTGAGGCCTGGAGAAAGGCGGGCTACAGGCTGGACAAGAAGCCTGTGAAAAAGGCTCCAAAGACATTCAAGGCAAAGGTTGTAAAGAGCAGATATGCCGAGACTGAGGAGATACTAAAAATTGCCCAGGGCAAACTCAAAGATGTCCAGCTTATTGATTCAAGGACCAAAAAGGAGTTTGTTGGAAAGGACTGCCGTGCCCTCAGGTGTGGTCATGTGCCCAATGTGACTATCAATGTGTCCCATATTGATACACTTCCGAAGGTCAAGGACCCCAAGACTGGAAAGAAGAAGCCCATCCCTGTTCTTGACCCTGATGTTGTATCAAAGGCATTTGCAAAGCTTGACAAGAACAAGAGAACCATAGGTTACTGCCAGACAGGTACACGCTCAACCCTCACTTACTTGGAGCTCAGGCTTCTTGGCTTCAAGGACCCTGCGAACTGGGACGAGTCCTGGAGGGTCTGGGGTTCACATTACAATGATTATCCTGTAGAGGCTCCAAATGGTGAGCAGTGGTACAACTTTGCAAAGGTCAACAAGACACTGAAGAAACTCAAGAAAGAGGTGAAAAAACTCAAGCAGCAGCTAAAGCAGGGCAAGTAATAAGAAGTTAAAACACCAGAGGGGCATCCTTCAGGGGATGCCCCTTTCTTTATGGTTGGTTTATCATGGATATAAGGGCTGATACAAAGATACATGAGATAATGAAGAACTACCCGGAACTGACGGATTACCTGATGGAGCTTGGCCTCTGTGGCTGTGGCATTGACAGCAGTCTCTTCTGGACCGTTGAGAGGGTTGCAAAGGAAAAAGGGCTGGATCTTGAGGACCTCCTCAGGGAGTTGAACAAAAGGGTGGCATAGCTGTATAATCACTGCATGCTTGTCAGGACTGATGGGATGCAGATAAGGAAGTACTTCTTTGACCGGTTCGGGGTCCCTCAGGATGTATTCAATGGCTACACTTTCTTTGAGAGCAGCAGAAGTGTATGGTTCTGCTCAGCCACATTCAATCCCACCCTCCTTGAGATGAAAAAGATAGAATATCCTGGGATAAGGCTATTGAGAAAGATAAACCAGTATACCTATAAACCCACAACATATGCACTGCAACTGATCGGTCAGAGGGCAACGAAGAATATTATCAGATTGAAGAGGGAACAGGTGATGGAGCTGTTAAGGAGGGGGGAACTGCAGGTCAGTACCGGGACACTCCAGGATGGGTACGTGATTGTTGCCTACAGGGAGGATATTATTGGATGTGCTCTCTACAGACAGGGCCTGTTGAAGGCACAGCTACCCAGGGGTAGGGCTGAAGCAATGGCACTTTCGGGACTGATAGGGTGATGAATCCTTTTGCAAAGGTGTGAATATTTTCCACACATTTGCAAAGGGGTCAAAAAATTTTTTTCTTGAATATCAAAAGAATTGCATCTGGAGTATTCCAGGCATGAAACTTGCTTTACTATTTGTAGAAAATATCAGTGAGGTTATGAAAGATGCTGAAGGACAGGGAAAAGATAAGGGAGATAATCAGGATACTAATGGAGAGTACATTGTACTTTGAACTCTCCCTTATGGAAAGATATCAGCTTGTCCGTTCCTATATAAATGATTGAAAATCATCCCTTTTTCTTGAAACTCTTCTCTATGAACTCGGCAATCTCGCTATTGGCCCCCCTGTAGTAATCAATCATTAAGGCTATAAGGTCTCTTATTCTGAAGGGCTTTGGCAGAAACCCCTGAATCCCAAGGAGTTCACACCTCTTCTTGTACTCCGCTGTATCCATAAAGGTTGACATGATTATGACAGTAGAGGTGTCATTATAGGTCTGTCTGATCTCTTTCAGCACCTTCAGACCGTTCATGACAGGGATCATATAGTCCAGAATTATTATGTGGGGTTTCCATTCAAGATAGGCCTGGATAGCCTCCTTGCCATCCTTGACAAACTTCTTTTCAAACACCCCCTCGGGCAGTCCATCTTTAAAGAGTTGTTGAATCAGCTGATTGTCTTCTGCTATCAGGAGTCTCAGTTTCATGATGCCAGTAGTATTTTACCATATCCTATTTTAAAAATCATTTAAAAATGTTGCAGAGTCCTACCTGACCTTACTGCTACCCTGACAACCCAGTCTATATTAAAGAAAAAAACGGATTGACCAGGCTGGCCGGGTAATGACAGATGGGGAGCTCAACACCCACTCGGGGATAAGGTGATGACAAAAAATCCTCTATTGCCATACAATACTCGCTGATCTGCCAAAATTTGTCATTCACAGCCACCACAGGAGCAGAGGTTTTCACCCTCAGGGCAGCCATCGTCTCCATCCTTTTTACGCTTTACCGGTGCACCACAGTGGAAACAGTAACGCATGATAAGACGATGGACAAGGGTGTTAACCGAGCCGTCTTCATCCAACACCTTCTCCTCATACTGCATCCCTTCCAGCCCTATGTCCCTGAAGAGCCAGCAACATGCCTTTGAAAATACCGATGGTGCCTTTTCCCTGAGGAGTTTCCCACAGTGAGGACAGTAGTTTGCCCTGAACCTGAGCCCCACATAGATGCCTATCTCGTTCTGGATGAACTCTTCAAAGCCACATTCCCTTATCAGCTTGCAGCACCAGTTCAGGCTGTTGTCACGGGTGGAGAGGTCTTCAAGCTCTGCCCACCATGCCTGTGAATAATCCAATCTCCTTACTTCTGACATCATACCTCCTTCTAATAAGTTGATAAGCATAATTTATACCAAAATGTCCCATTGGGCAGATATGACAGGAATTTGAAATAAACAGGAGATATTATGACTTTTGAGGGATTAAAATATGGATCACCCTGATTCAGGATACTTATCTCTGCCTATTCAGGACAGACAGTGAGCAGCGCCTCTTTAGCTGATCAGGTTGAGGTCAGTTTTTTGTCAGTCAATGAAAGGAAAGTGGAAAATATTTTCCCACTAAAGCTTCACTATATCTTTTTTGGCTTTTTTGTTACCAGGGATTGATTCCCTGCACTTCTCTATCCAGTGACGTATCTCATGGAGATGATAGGGTTTCTGGAAGATCTTGCAGCCAAGCTCTGTAGCCCTTTTGAACTCTTCCATTGACCAGTGTCCCGAGGCTATAGCCATATGTCTTTCCCTGCCAGTACAACCCTTTTTGAGCAGTCCCTCTAAATAATCAAGGCCAGAGCAACGGGGCATATGATTGTCAGTAATGATGATATCTGCACAGGAATCACCACCAAAACACCTACAGAAATCCGATGCCTCTATGGGATCTGGATATGCAAATACCCTGTATCCCAGCTCTGTAAGGAACTGTTCAAGCAGGAAGAGGATTGTTTCATTATCCTCAACAATCAAAATCTTCAGAGACATTGTCCCATCCCTGTAAGGATGTCAGTTCCTGGGGCTCTCTTCCTGGTCAAGTTCAGAGATATTTTCAACTGTAACGATCTCGCCAGAACGGTTCAGGTAGACCACCTTTGAGATCTGTGCATTCCGGATCATCCTTCGGCAGAGCAGACAGGGTCTTGCATCTGCAACAGTTCCGTCAGCCTCAAATCCAGCCACATAGATGGTGGCATCCTTCATACGTTCAGGTGGTCCATTCACTATGGCATTCTGCTCTGCATGAACAGCAACGCACAGTTCATATCTCTCCCCAGGGGGTACATTCAGTTCCTTCCGCTTGCAGATACCCGAATCTATGCAGTTTACAGCACCCCTTGGTGAGCCGTTATAGCCCGTACTCACGATTACATTGTCCTTAACAATGACCGCTCCGTACCTCCGCCTGAGGCAGGTGGAACGGCTTGATACAACCCTTGCTATCTCAAGGAAGTATTCATCCCATGGCGGGCGCTTGTACAGTACCGCAGCCTTGCCATCCGAGGCTGTCTTCCTGCCGTTGTTACCCATCCCTGACTCCTTTCACTCAATTTATCCCTGTATGCCTTTCTTGCAGGGTGGTGGTGTCAATTTTTGAGCTGTTTTAAGCAATCAAGATCCACCACCCTTTTCTCCAATGGTTTAACCGCATCTGGTATGTCCACAGTTACGACAGACAGCGCATCCACCTTCATGCTCGACAGGGCCACCACACTCAGGACAGGCACCTATCCGCATAACCACATCCACCTTCTTCTTTCCGTTGCCATTGCCGCGGGTCATGTAGAGCTCAAGGGCCTTTGCCATGGCATCGGCACAGGATGATATCTTTCCGGTGCTTGACCATGCATGCTGGTGGCATGAAATTCCCTTCAGCTGTTTGATGATCTCCTCAGGTGCAATGTTTGATCTCAGGGCAAGAGAGACAAGCCTTCCGATCGCCTCTGACTGGCTTGATGCACACCCCCCCGCCTTTCCTATGTGGTTGAACACCTCAAAGGGGTTGCCCATCTCATCCTCGTTTACCGTGACGTAGAGGTTGCCACAGCCTGTCTGCATCTGCCGTGTGGTACCCTTGATCACGTCAGGCCTCTTCCTCGGGCTTATCTTGCCCTGTTGTGTCTCCGTCTCTCCTGAAGGCTCGCCGGTGGCTTTCTCAGAGGTGCCCTTGCTCAGTACCTGTTCCTCACGGGAGCCGTCACGGTACACGGTGACCCCCTTACAGCCCAGTTTGTAGGCAAGGAGATAGACCTTCTTGACATCCTCAGGAGTGGCGGAGTTGGGAAAGTTAACCGTCTTGCTCACAGCATTGTCCACATGCCTCTGGAAGGCAGCCTGCATCCTTATATGGTCCTCAGGTGTGATATCATGGGCCGTGACGAATATCCTCTTTATATCATCAGGCACCTCCTCTATCTCATGCACTGAGCCTGTCTCGGCTATCCTTTCCATGAGTTCCCTGCTGTAAAAGCCCCTCTGCCGGGCGATCTTCTCAAAGTAGGGGTTAATCTCAAGCAGCTTTGTCCCCTCCAGTACGTTTCTTACAAAGCTTATTGCAAAGAGGGGTTCAATCCCGGATGAGCAGCCTGCTATTATGCTGAGTGTCCCCGTGGGTGCTATAGTGGTTACCGTGGCGTTCCTTACCTTTATGGTGCCGGCAAATATGCTTTTGTCATAGTTGGGAAAGACACCCCTCTGCTCAGCAAGGGCCTCTGAGGCCTTACGACCCTCTGATGATATGAAGCCCATCACCTCCTCGGCCAGCTTCAGTGCCTCCTCCGAGTTGTAGGGTATGCCAAGCTGGATGAGCATGTCCGCCCAGCCCATCACACCAAGGCCTATCTTGCGGTTGGCCCGTGTCATCTCCTCAATCTGTTTCAGGGGATATCTGTTCACATCAATCACATTGTCAAGGAAGTGTACCGCCTTCCATGTGACCTCCCTTAGCCTGTCCCAGTCTATCTCCATCTTGCCCCCTCCCTGGGTGGGCCTGAGCATCCTTGCAAGATTGATGGAGCCAAGGTTGCAGGATTCATAGGGCAGCAGTGGCTGCTCTCCGCAGGGGTTTGTACTTTCAATCTCGCCAAGCTGTGGTGTGGGGTTTGTCTTGTTTATCCTGTCAAGGAAGACAATGCCTGGCTCCCCATTGCCCCAGGCATGCCTGACTATGGCGTCAAAGACCTCACGGGCCCTGAGTTTCTTGACCACCCTTGCAGTACGGGGGTTTACAAGCTCATATTCGCCATCCTCCTCAACCCTTTTCATGAACTCCTCGGTAAGGGCCACGGAGATGTTGAAGTTGTTCAGCCTGTTGTTATTGTCCTTGCAGGTGATGAATTCAAGGATATCAGGATGGTCAACCCTGAGGATGCCCATGTTGGCACCCCTCCTTGTTCCACCCTGTTTTACCGCTTCTGTGGCTGTATCAAAGACCGTCATAAAGGATATGGGGCCAGAGGATATCCCCTTGGTGGAGCCCACCACATCCCCATTCGGTCTCAGCCTGGAGAAGCTGAACCCCGTACCCCCTCCGGATTTATGTATGATTGCTGCATTCTTTACAGCCTCAAATATGCTTTCCATGGAGTCCTCAACGGGAAGGACAAAACAGGCACTGAGCTGTCCCAGCCTTCTCCCGGCATTCATAAGGGTAGGGCTGTTGGGAAGGAAGTACAACCTGGTCATCATCTCATAGAACTCCTCTTCTGTACGGGCCACATCCTCGCGGGAGTGGCCATATTTCAGGTCTGCACCTGCAATCGTCCTTGCCACCCTCCTGAAGAGCTCCTCTGGCCCTTCAACCACCTTTCCATTCTCGTCTTTCTTTAGGTATCTCCTTTGAAGGACCTTGATGGCATTTTCTGTCAGATTCAGCTTCACATGGGTTGATTCCATACTACTCCTCCCTCATAGTTATTTGGATTATATTTGAGAAACAGGCTTGATTTTGAGCTCTCTTTGAAACTGTTGTGATATTTATTCCTCCTTTTCATTGCCACTGCTGCGATGGCTTATATACTGGGCAAACCGGTTGAATGCATCTTCATCCTCCAGGGGACATTGTCTTGTGCATAGATTGGGACAGCGGATGCAGTTGAACCAGTTACCTACCCCTTTACATTCAATCTTTAGTGTCTGATCCATTTTTATTACCCCACAAGTTGTGGTTTCGCTATATTAAAGCACAATATATTGTATTTGTCAAGTAAAAAATGGAGATACACGGAAGTGCCTATTTTTCAAGCATATTCACAGTGAAATATATGTGGAAGAAATGTTAAAATGAACGGGCTGCAGGGAGGCTGAGATGAACAGGACACTCATGGCAATCCTGAAGGTGCTGAATGCCCATCAGGACAGGATAATAGGCTCAAGGGAGATCTCCAGGGAGTTGAGGCTCCATGGTGTAAATCTCTCAGAGAGGACCGTAAGGTATCACCTGAGGATCCTGGATGAGAGGGGCCTTACAGAGTCCTTTGGTCGTGAGGGCAGGAAGATAACCGAGAAAGGAAAGATTGAACTTGCCAACTCCCTTGTGCCTGAGAAGGTGGGGTTTGTAATAAGCCGTATTGACACCCTCTCTTACCTTACGAACCTTGACCTTGACAGCATGAGGGGTGAGGTCATAGTGAATGTCTCTTTCATTAGAAAGAGCGACCTGAAGGATGCAATGAGAATAATGAGACCGGTTTTTTCATCTCCCTTTGTGATGAGCGACAGGGTGGCCTTTCTTAAGGAAGGAGAAAAGATTGGTGATACCATTGTGCCTGAGGGCAAGATCGCCATAGCCACCGTATGCAGTGTGACAATAAACGGGATATTCCTGAAGGAGGGGATACCCGTATCCTCCAGGTTCGGTGGTGTGCTTGAGATTAGCAGGAGAGGGCCTACCAGGTTTGTGGCCCTTATAAGCTATGAGGGCTCTTCCCTTGACCCCCTTGAGGTCTTTATCCGGGGGAAGATGACGGATGTCAAGGGCGCTGTCAGGGATGGTGAGGGCAGGGTGCTGGCAAGTTTCAGGGAGATCCCCGTGGTGTGTTACGAGAGGGCGGTGGAGCTTTCCCGGGAGCTGAAACAGAAGGGTATAGGCGGAATACTCACAATAGGGCAGCCAAACACAGCACTGTATGAGATGCCCGTTGGTATTGACAAATCAGGCATGGTAATCGTGGGTGGGCTGAACCCCATTGCAGCCATTGAGGAGGCAGGGCTGCCAACTGACAGTAAGGCCATGTCCACACTCTATGAGTATTCAGAACTCAGACCCTTCAGGGATTGGTATAATGAGTTGAGGTAGTCCTTCCATCTTGCCACAGGCAACAGGGGAATAAATGGGGATAAGATTATCAAGGAACAGATCACTTGAAGAGGCTGACAGGAGATACATCTGGCACCCCTTTACCCAGATGAAGGAATGGGTTGAGTCAGAGCCTGTGATCATAGAGGAGGGTAGGGGTGTGTTCCTAAAGGATATCTATGGCAGGTGGTACATAGATGGTGTGGCCTCAATCTGGGTGAATGTGCATGGTCACAGGAGGAGGGAGATAGACGAGGCTATAAAGGCCCAGCTTGACAGGATAGCCCACTCTACACTCCTTGGCCTTGGAAATGTCCCTTCTGTGGAGCTGGCCGAGAGGCTTGTCAGTATCGCGCCCAGGGGTTTAACAAGGGTCTTCTACTCAGACAATGGCTCCACATCTGTGGAGGTTGCACTCAAGATGGCCTTCCAGTACTGGCAGCATAAAGGTGAAAAGAACAGAACCGCCTTTTTGTGCCTCAACAACGCCTACCATGGTGACACGATTGGCGCTGTAAGTGTTGGTGGCATTGAGCTGTTCCATGAGATATTCAGGCCCCTGCTTTTCAGGTCATACAGGGCACCATCACCCTACTGCTACCGTTGTGAACTGGGCCTTGAAAGAGAGGGTTGCGGGCTTGCCTGCCTTGAAGAGATGGAAAGGATCCTCCGGAGACATCATGAGGAGATTGCTGCCATAATCATTGAACCCATGGTGCAGGGTGCAGGAGGGATGATCCTCTTCCCCGAGGGGTATCTCAGGGGTGTGTCAGGGCTTTGCAAAAAATACGGGCTACTTCTGATTGCCGATGAGGTGGCCGTGGGGTTTGGAAGAACAGGGCGTATCTTTGCCTGTGAGCATGAAGATGTGGTGCCTGACTTTCTCTGTCTCTCAAAGGGGATAACAGGGGGATACCTGCCCCTTGCAGTTACCCTGACCACTGAGGAGGTCTATTCCGCCTTTCTGGGAGAGTTCAGTGAGCTGAAGACATTCTTCCACGGGCATTCCTATACGGGGAACCCTCTTGCCTGTGCAGCTGCCATGGCATCCCTTGAGCTGTTCTTCAGGGATAATATCCTTGATGCTGTAAGGCAGAAGGAGGGCATACTCAAGGACTGGTTTGAGGAGATAAGGGCACTTCCCCATGTAGGTGATGCAAGAGGCATAGGGCTCATAGGCGGTGTGGAACTTGTAGAGGACAGGCAGAAAAAGACCCCCTATCCCTATGAATTGAAGATGGGATACAGGGTCTGTGAGCATGCAAGGCAGAAGGGCCTTCTGATAAGGCCACTTGGCAATGTTGTGGTAATAATGCCCCCGCTGTGTATCAGCCAGAGGGAGCTGCAAAGGATGCTTGATATCATTGCAGAATCAATTGAGGAGGTTACATCCTCGGAAGGTTAACTTTTAGGTGTGTAGTCTGGCGGATGAATCAACAGGCAAGAGGAGGGGAGCCTGGTTTTTCATTGACCTCCACTGTTTGAAGTCACTATAATATGTGCAATCAAATAGCCAACTGGCAGTTTTTATTCTTTTAAGGGGACAGAGGCGTTACAGGATTATGTCAAGCACCGGATCGGAGTACGGTTCTGCTTCATTCTTACCA
>DROX01000177.1 GCA_011321725.1 Nitrospirota bacterium
ACGACTATGTAGTACCACAGGTAACCTTTGGCAGCAGTACAGCCTCAAGTATCCCCCTGAAGGGGAGTCTTTTTGAGAAGATAAAGAAGCCCGGCAACTTCCATCTCCTTGAGATCGGCGAACAGGACCCCTGGCGTAAGGGGAGACTGATGGCGGATATGCTGATAGTGCCCCTTTCCCTGCATGAAGAGGTCTTCGGGTTTATTGTGATCACCGACAAGGTGGATGGGTACAAATTTAATGAAAACAACATCAACCTCGTGCTTACCTTCCTCCACAAGGTTTCGCTGAGCCTTGAAAACAATGCCCTTTATGACCTTACCTACTCAAACCTTATGAACACCCTCAAGACACTGATACTCACAATAGAGGCAAGGGATCTCTATACAAGACAGCACTCCGAGAATGTAACACGGATCGCGATGCAGATGGCCGATGCGATAGGCTGCTCCCAGGAGGAAAAAGACGCCATACGTTTCGGCGGCTATCTGCATGATATAGGCAAGATAGGCGTGAAGGATACAATACTGCTGAAGCCGGGAAGGCTCACCCATGAGGAGTATGAAGAGATAAAGAAACACCCAATTATCGGTGATAATATCGTCCAGCCCCTTGGCTCGCTCTCCCTTGAGAGGCTGCTGATCAGACATCACCACGAAAGGTATGATGGCAAGGGATACCCTGACGGGCTTGAGGCAGAGAAGATCCCAAGGATCGCAAGGATCCTGGCAATTGCTGACACCTATGACTCAATGACAACAACAAGACCCTACAGGAAGGGGCTGAGTCATCAGATCGCAGTGGAGGAGATAAAAAGGTGTGCCGGAACACAGTTTGATCCAGAGTTTGCACGGGTCTTCCTACAGATCCCTGCAGGAAAAAGGGGGTTAAGGAATGAGGATTAACAGATCTGAAAGGGTAAATATAATGAAGGATGATGGTTCGTTTAATACAGGGGCAAGGGTTGTTGAGATCAAGGATGATGAGATAGTGCTTGAGATTGATGGGAGCGCAAAGGGGATTGATGTGTCTGACAGAATAAATATCGCAACGGGTGATGCAACATACAAGGCTGTTGTGAGGGGCAGGGAGAAGAACAGGCTTGTTGTTGAGGTGATTGCCGAGGACAGAAGGGCCTTTTTCAGGATAGATGATTCCCTGCCCGTGAAGGCCAGAAAGGCGGACAGGATATCCGCCTCCAGGTTTTTATCCCTCATACCGGAGAGGGGTGATTTCAGGTTGCCCATTGATGCAGACAGTAGAGACGATGCCCTGATGGCGCTCCTCCAGGAGGTAAACCAGAAACTGGATTATCTTATCAACCAGCTTATACTGAAGGATGAAGGTATAAGGATTGATGAATGCAAAGAGGTGAACCTTTCTGCTACGGGCATGAGATTTGAGATAGAAGAAGATGTCCGGATTGGTGATATCGTTGAGGTGAAGATGATGCTTCCCTCATCCCCACCCGTTGCAATACAGACCTATGGGGAGGTTGTGAGGGTGAAGAAGACGGAAAGAGAGGGCAAGCCCCTCTACGAGGTGGGGCTGAAGTTCACCGAGATGACCGAGGAGGTCAGGGAAGAGATCATACAGTATACCCTGAAGAGGCAGCGGGAGATAATCAGAAGAAAAAGGCAGCAGCTGTGATTTATGAACAGATCGGGAATCCTTGGACTTTCAATAGGTGTTGCAGCGGTTATCCTTGGCATCA
Organism: Nitrospirota bacterium; assembly: GCA_011321725.1. Taxonomy (GTDB): domain Bacteria; phylum Nitrospirota; class Thermodesulfovibrionia; order Thermodesulfovibrionales; family JdFR-85; genus JAADHP01. Next base: position 1,715 of record DROX01000177.1, read on the forward strand.
TTATAGAGGGGGGCAGGGTTTCATTCATACTCCAGCCAGCTGCCGCAGTGATAGTCTTCGGGGGGACCTTTGGTGCAACCCTTCTGAGTTTTTCTGCCAGGGAGATTATTGATGCCACAGCCTCTTTGAAAGGGGTATTCTTCGGGAAAGGTGAACAACCCGTCGGTGAGCTGGTGGAGGAGCTTGTTTCCTACAGTAGCATCTCCAGGAAGAAGGGCCTCATATCCCTTGAGCCCTTTATTGAAGGTATTCAACAGTCCTTTCTGAAAAGGATGCTGGGGCTTGCAGTGGATGGTATGCCACCGGCCCTCCTGAAGGAGGTCATGGAGGAGGAGATAACAACAGATGAAGAGGTAAATCTGAGGCATGCCCAGGTATTTGAGACCGCGGGTGCTGTATCACCCACCATCGGGATCATAGGTGCTGTTATAGGACTGATCCATGTGATGCAGAACCTCTCTGAACCATCCAGGCTTGGTCAGGGTATTGCCGTGGCCTTTGTGGCAACTCTCTATGGTGTTGGGGCGGCAAACCTGGTTCTGCTACCAATCGCAAAAAAGATAAGAAACAGCCTCTACAGGAAAACACAGCTAAACCGTATCATCTCCGAAGGCATAATGGGGATACAGGCCGGCATGCATCCCCACTATCTGAAGGAGAGGTTGCTCTCCATGGCAGAGATAAAGGGGAAAGACAATGCGGCGTAGAAGGGACAGGGAGAACACTGACAGGTGGGTGATCTCCTATGCGGATTTCATAACCCTGCTCTTTGCATTCTTTGCCACAATGTATGCACTCAGTGCTGTGGACACAGAAAAGCTTGCAAGGTTTGCCCTCTCAATGAAGGAGGCCTTCAGGGCACCTGTGACGGATAGCTCCAGGGTCTTTATCCCCGAACTCGCAGGACAGGACCCGATGGGCTACATAGAGAGTGAGTTAAGGGCAGCTATCGGGAACCTGAAAGGCATGGCTGCCGTAAGGAGAGACAGGCGTGGTGTGATCATCTCCTTAGGGACAGGTGCCCTCTTTGAGCCTGGAAGTGCCTCTGTCAAAGAGGATGCCCTGAAGGAGCTTTCAGAGATAGCCCTTGTTCTTAAAAACATCAGTAACAGGATAATCATTGAAGGGCACACGGACAGCCTTCCTCCGGCAAATACCGAGTTCAGGTCAAACTGGGAGCTCTCTGCCCTCAGGGCGATCTCTGTACTGAGGGTATTCACTGAAAGATTCAACATCCCGCCTGACAGATTTGTGGTTGCAGGTTATGCACAATACAGGCCCTTGAGGGAAAATAGC
>DROX01000178.1 GCA_011321725.1 Nitrospirota bacterium
CCCTCCTTTAGGGTCCTGTCCGGTGGGGGGAGTTCTGAGATGTCATAGCCGAAAAATGCTGCCATGTCCTTGGCTGCATTGTAGATCTCCAGTTCCTCCTCATGGATCAGCAGCAATGCACCTGTATGTTCCTTCAGCTCAGGGACAGCGCCGACATGATCAAAATGTGCATGTGTACATAATATATACTTTACCTTCAGTTTCCTGTCATTAATGAAATCAATAATCCTGTCGGGTTCATCCCCTGGGTCTACAACAATGGTTTCCTTTGTGTCAGTGTCATAGAGGATGAAGCAGTTTGCCTGTAAGGGACCCACTGTCAGGGTTTCATAATTAACGCCCATAAAGCACCTCGTCTTGTAAATATTCTTGAAAGGTTCATTCCCTTCCCTGAATAAAATAGGGATAAAGAAAGGCAGGATTTATTTTCCTGCCTTTCTAATATAAAACTTTTTGATTTTAAATTTCTATTAGAAGAAGCTCTTCTGGCTGATGAGGATACCCAGCGAAACCAGCAGCGCATAGATACAGAGAGACTCAATCATTGCAAGACCGATGATCAGGATGGTCATGATCTTACCAGAAGCACCGGGATTCCTGGCAGTACCCTCACAGGCCTTGCTAAGACCAAGTCCCTGCCCGATACCGGTTCCAAGGGCGGCAAGTCCAATACCTATTGCAGCACCGAAAACAGCCATTGTTGTAGCGGCAGAAGCAGCTCCAGCCCCTTCCTCAGCGAATGCATAGGGTGCTATGAGTGTTACAAGTGCAAGAGCCAACAGGACAAGAACAACTCTCTTCTTCATCAACTCACTCCTCCTTTCTTAAAGACTTATTTAATGTGCCTCTTCAACGGCACCTGCAAGATACATGACACTTAGAAGAACAAAGACAAAGGCCTGAACAAGCCCCACAAGCACACCGAGGCCAAGGACGAGAACAGGTATCCCTATGGGTGCAAGTACAGCAAGCACACTAAGCAGGATATGCTTTGACATCATATTGCCGAATAACCTGACAGAGAGGGTAACAGGTCTTGCCAGATGACCTATCACCTCAACAAAGAACATTATCAGCATCAAAGGAAGGGCATAAATCTTCCGGATCGGACCGAGAAAGTGGTTTATATACTTTGTACCATGTACCTTTATACCATAATAATGGGTTGCAAAGAATACGGGTACCGCACAGGAGGCGGTGGTATTGATATTTGCTGTGGGGGAGTCAAAACCCGGTATAAGTCCCATATAATTACAGAGGAGGATATAAAGCCCAAGGGTACCGATCAGTGGGAAATGTGCCCTTGCCCAGTGGTGTCCAATAACCTCCTCACAGAGGTTATACAGGGCCTCCACCATTGTCTCAACAAAGTTCTGTACACCTCTTGGGACAAGTTTCAGTGACTTTCTTACCATGAGGGATAAAACTATCAGTATCACCATTGCCAGCCAGGAATAGGCCACGAAATGAGGCACACCGGGTATGTTTATCAGATAGCCAGCTTCTTCCACCTTTACCTCCTTTCAGGGGTTAGGATAAAAAATCGTAAATATGATACTAATATGTCAGGGAATTGTCAAGGTTTTGTGCTTTTATTTTTTTTATAGATATATAAGTAACAGGAGAGGTCCGGGAATTCAGACCATGAAGAGGTCCATCTGAAGCAGATGCTCGCCAGGGAAACTTATGGGGTAGTTGTTTGTGAAGCAGGCGTAACAGTAGTCATCGGGATTGGGGACAGCCCTCTGCAGCCCCTCAATGGAAAGATAGGAGAGGGTGTCAGCGGTTATGTATTTCCTTATTTCATCCACCATATGGGTTGATGCAATCAACTCCCTTCTCGTGGGGGTGTCTATTCCATAAAAACAGGGGCCGATTGTCTTGGGGGAACTGATCCTCATATGTACCTCCCGCGCACCACCAAGCTCCTTTATCATCTTTACTATCTTCTTGCTTGTATTGCCCCTTACGATGGAGTCGTCCACTACAGCTACACGTTTGTTGTTCAGTATCTCCCTTACAGGGTTGAGCTTGAGTTTCACACCAAAATGCCTGATACTCTGCTTTGGTTCAATAAAGGTTCTGCCCACATAATGATTCCTTATCAGCCCAAGATCAAAGGGTATACCCGAATGCTCTGAATAACCAATTGCAGCAGGCATGCCACTGTCAGGCACGGGGATCACGATATCAGCATCAGCAGGGGATTCCTCAGCCAGTATCCTTCCCAGTTCCTTTCTTACATTGTTGACATTTATGCCACCGAAGATATAGCTGTCCGGCCTGGCAAAATAGATGAACTCAAATATACAGTGGGCCTTCTGGTGGGACTGAACAGCCCTTATGGATTCAAGACCATTGTCATTTATTACAAGCATCTCTCCAGGTTCTATATCTCTTATGTACTCCGCACCGATGAGGTCAAAGGCACAGGTCTCAGAGGATACAATATAGGCACCATCAAACCTTCCAAGTGAAAGAGGTCTTACACCAAAGGGGTCACGTATTGCAATTAGTTCTTTCTCTCTCAGGACAAGCAGACTATAGGCCCCTGATATCTCCTGGAGTGTCTGTACGAGACGCTCCTTGAGGCCTGAGCCCCTTGCATGGGCTGTAAGGTGGATTATAACCTCTGTATCTGCATTTGACTGGAAGATGGCTCCCTCATCTTCCAGCCTCTGTCTCAGTTCATCGGCATTAACAAGGTTTCCGTTGTGTGCCACGGCAATGTTGCCAAGGGAGAAGTTTGCGACAAGGGGCTGGACGTTCTTCAGTGAACTGCTGCCAGCGGTGGAGTAACGGTTGTGACCAATTGCGATATGCCCCGGGAGTCTCTTCAGACGCTTGTCAGTAAAGATGTCAGCCACAAGTCCCATGGACTTTTCAATATAGAGCTGTTTGCCGTCAGAGGAGCAGATGCCTGCACCTTCCTGTCCCCTGTGCTGGAGGGCATGAAGCCCCAGGTAGGTGAGATTGGCTGCCTCGGGATGGCCATAAACGCCAAAGATACCGCAATACTCCCTTATGCGGTGGAGATATCTATTTGCCCGTTGCCTGTCCAATGTGCCTGTTTTTTACCCCCCTTTAAAGGGGAAAAGGTTCTTGTAGAATGAAAGATTTTTCCCTTGTTTTCAATAATTAAAAAGAGACCCAGCTATGATGCCTGGTATTTACATTCAGATTTTAACATTTTCCCTCTGATTTCATCTATAACCCGGCAGGGTCCCAAAAATCCGATAGAAAAAAGGTCAAGCACAAAGGCTTAACTGCTCACTGATCACTCCTGACTCCTGACTCTTGACTCCTGACTGTCTTATTGGCACCCTGCCTTGTTATAGATATAAACTGAAATTATTTTGGATACTACTGTTCTGTGATATAATCTAATTAAGAAAAAATACCGGGAAGGAGGATGTCATGGAAAAGACCTTAAGCAAATCAAAGGTGGAGGATATTCATGCACTGGCCGAGAAGATTGAAGAGGCCATATCATTGCTTTACAATGCATTCATCTATAACAGACAGTCCTTCCTTGAGGAAGCAGACAGGATTATTGAGGATGTAAAAAAGAAGGAGGTGGAGCTGACAGATTATCTGATTTCCATCTCTGACAGGGATGAGACAGCCAGACTTTATGCGCCCATCCCTGCCCATCTTGGCCGTATTGCTGGTAACCTTGAGTTGATCCACAGGGCTATTGAGACAAAGGTAAAGGACAACCTCCTCTTCAGTGACAAGGCTGTCTCGGAGATGAACTTCCTCTTTAACAGGACAAAGGAGGTTATTACCAATCTCTGTGACCTCATACTTGCCAGGAACCGTTTCCTTGCAAACTACATCATAGAATCGGAGAAGGAGATTGAGAGAACAGCCACAGAGTTTGCCACGCTTCACGAAGAGAGGCTGATTGAAGGACTCTGCCTTCCAAAATCCTCTGGTGTTTACGTGATGATCCTGGACTCCATCAAAAGGATAGTCTGGAATGCAAAGGAGATCGCAGAAAAGCTTGCAAGATGATATCACACCGTTGTACCTTGGGCTGGGTGATAATGAGCTGAGGGAGAGAATTAAGAATGCCTTTGAGCTGATAAAGGGTTGTAGACTCTGTCCAAGACAGTGTGGTGTTGACCGGACAGAGGGTGAGACAGGGTTCTGCAGAACCGCTGACATTGCAATAGTATCAAGCTGGGGGCCCCATTTTGGCGAAGAGTCTCCCCTTGTGGGAAGGCATGGCTCAGGGACCATCTTTTTTACCCACTGTAACCTCGGGTGCCTGTTCTGTCAGAACTACACTATCAGCCACCTTGGTGAGGGCATGGAGGTCAGTTCCGAGAGGCTTGCATCCATAATGTTAGAGTTGCAGGGGCTTGGCTGTCACAATATAAACCTTGTTACCCCCACACATCAGGTGCCCATGATCCTTGATGCACTCCCCCATGCCATTGAGAGGGGGCTCTCTGTGCCGATTGTTTATAATACAGGGGGATACGATTCAGTGGAGACATTGAGACTCCTTGAGGGGATAGTGGATATCTACATGCCGGATTTTAAATATGCAGACCCTGAGGTTGCACGGAGGTATTCCCTTGCAGAGGATTATCCTGATGTGGCAAAGGCTGCTATAAAGGAGATGCACCGTCAGGTGGGAGACCTTGTCATCAGGGACGGGATTGCCCTGAGGGGGCTCCTTGTAAGACACCTGGTACTACCCGAGGGGCTTGCAGGAACAGAAGAGGTGGTAAGGTTCATAGCAGAGGAGATATCCCCGAATACCTATCTAAATATCATGGCCCAGTACCATCCATGTTATAGGGCCTTTGATTATCCACCCTTGGACAGAAGGATCAGTTCAAGGGAGTACAAAGAGGCCTTGAATGCAGCAATAAAGGCAGGAATAAAAAGGATTGACGGGGTGACCATTTAGCTGTAAAGTTCCTGCTGTTCTTGAGTTTCTGCTAACTGAGTTCATCCAGGTTTAATATCCTGGCCTTCATCGTCTCGGTATCAACTATCGCTATGGTTGCCTTACCGTAGAGCCAGTGGCCGGCCTCTCCAGGGTTCAGTACAAGGGTGTTGTTTATCCATTCAGCCCTTGCCCTGTGGGTATGACCATAGATAATGAGATCAAAGTTCCCGGACTGGGCAAGGTCCTCCACAAGGTCGGGCTCATGCATTATGACGATCCTCTTTCCTGCAACGGTCATCTTATGGGGCTGACGATGTATCCTTCCCTTTGAGCGATCCCTCAGAAGAATCTTATCCCCGTCGTTGTTGCCAAATATACCAACGAACTCGGCATCCAGTTCCTCAAAAGGGATCAGGGCAAATGGTGAGGTCACATCTCCTGCATGTATTACAAGGCCTACCTCTTCCCTGTTAAATACAGCTATTGATTCCTTGATACGGTCAATGTTGTCATGTGTATCAGAGATGACACCAATCTTCATGACCACTTTACCTCCTTATCCGTGATTGAATAAGCACCGTCTCATCAAGCCTGTCAGTACTGACAATCCTGAAGCCCCTTTGTCTCAGTAGCTTTTTCAACTCCTCTGTGGAGTAGGTCCTCCCCTCTGGCGTGTTTACAAGCATGTTTATGGAGAACAGGGCGCCCCATACCGGCCCTGTATGAGTATTATTCAGGTAAAACTCATGGATTGC
>DROX01000179.1 GCA_011321725.1 Nitrospirota bacterium
GTAAGGAGTGTTAAGATTAATTACATTCGCTCGCTTTACCCGGTGTTTCACACCGGGTTACGCTCGCTGTCCATTTATTTTTATGAGGTGCCCTGCCTTGACAGGGATTTGTTTGGATAGATATGATCGGGCAGTATTGATAATATAAACAAAAGAGGATTTGAAAAGGTTTGAGGAAGAGAGCAATATTTTCCATCCTCCTTGTAGTAGCCGTCCTGCTCACGGGGACCATTGGATATGTTGTTATTGAGGGGTGGAGTCTCTTTGATGCCCTTTATATGACCGTGATCACCCTTGCCACCATCGGCTACCAGGAGGTACGGCCACTCAGTTACATGGGCAGGGCCTTCACCATCATACTGGTCTTTTTTGGCGTGGGTGTGGTTGCCTATGTCATTAACAATGGTATAAAAATTATACTTGAAGGAGAGATACAAAAGACCTTTGGGAGGATGAAATTGGAAAAAAAATTGAAAACCATGAAGAACCATTTTATTGTCTGCGGCTACGGCAGGATGGGCCAGATTATATGCAGGGAACTAAAGGCCCACAAGGTGCCCTGTGTCGTGATTGAAAAGGAACCCGTGCCTCTTGATGCAGACGAGGATATACCCTTTATTTTTGGAGATGCCACAAAGGATGAACTTCTTAAAAAGGCGGGAATTGAAAGGGCGCGCGGGCTGATATCGGTGCTTTCCACAGATGCACAGAACCTGTATGTTGTTTTGAGTGCCCGTGAGTTGAACCCCAATCTATTGATAGTGGCCAGGGCAGGAGAGGAAGGTTCTGAGCAAAAGCTCCTGAGGGCAGGTGCTGACAGGGTCGTGTCTCCCTACCAGATTGGAGGGTTGAGGATAGCCCACACGGTGTTAAAACCCGCTGTGGTGGACTTCCTTGAATTTGCCACAAAAAGCGGCAATATTGAGCTCCAGATGGAGGAGATAGAGGTCTCGGAGGGGTCTTTCCTCGCAGATAAGACCATTCACGAGGCCGGCATAGGAAGGGACTTCGGGGTGATTGTTGTGGCAATTAAACGGAAAGAAGGGGAGATGAAATTCAATCCTGTACACAACACAAAGATAAAACCCGGTGATACCCTTATTGCCATTGGTGAGACAGAAAGACTTAAGGAACTGGAGAAACGGGCCGGTGCAAAAACTGAGGTGATCTGAGCAGGATTGAAGCTGCCCATCTTAACCAGACATTAACATGTAATCTAAAATTCTGACTTGACATCTTCGCCCTTCTTGTGTTATAAATAAATTAGCGCCTCGTTACCTCCCCTTTTTCAATGCTGTCCATCCCCGGACAGCATTTTTTTTGCTCCCATAAAAACCCTGGACCACTTCAGTATATAAATGTAACAGGGTCTTTCAGGGGGTGGCATCTGTCGCAGAGCCCAGGGGCATTCTTCTTCGTAACCACCCAGGTATGTGGCTTGTGACAGTCTATACACTGCAGCTTTCCAAGAGATAGGTGTTTTCCATGCTGCCCCACCCTGGACTCGTTGCCATGGCATGTGCCAAGGCAGTCCTTACTTTTCATCTTCAAACGTCCGTGAGGCTTATGACAGTCAAAACACCTGATACCTGCCATTACACCCTTTAACGGGATCTGTTTATGGCATTCAAAGCACCTCTTCTGGGTAACCATCTTGGGTGTAGACTCTCCGAAGCGGTGGCAGTTCAGACAATAAAGTCCAGCCATTCCCATGCCATGCACCAGCTTGTCTTTGTGGCATGTCTGACATTTCCTTGAATCAGCACGAAAATCATGAATATCACCTCTGTGGCAGGCATTACATTTTATATTCTGCATGAATACATGTCGGGCATGCCCGTAAGATGTCCTCAATGATATGGAGCCCTGTGATGCATCCTGCATATGACACTCAAGACACCCCTTCCAGGGCCTGATGGTCCCGTGTGTCTGCTTTACACGCCATGTGCCCTTCAGTGCAAAGGCAAGGAGAAGACGGTTCTCCTCAATCAGGGTAAGCTCGTGACAACGCTGGCAGATGAGATTGCTGTGCTTGCTGAGACGCCAGGTGCGCACCCCTTCCTCTACAAGGTGGCAGGTGTTGCAGAAGGCAGGGTCTGTCTTTGTGTATTCATAGTATTTGTACCCTTTCAATATAAGGATCAGGCAGACAAGGAGGATTATTATCAGTATTGCTGGCCTTGCCCTCACCTACTCCTCCGAACTTCCAAGGAACTTCATGAATCTGTATATAAGCATGGTAAAGATACTTCCAAAAAAGGCACCGATCACGAAGAGTACCGCCAGGATTAGAATAAACACAACATAGACGATAAAGCTGTCCGGTGTGGTGTGTAATGAAAAATAACGGTTCAGATCATGTGTTATGGCATCTCGCCATGTGCCCTGAAGGGCATCGGAGAAAAGCAGATCCATCAGAAGCGCTATGGCTACACTTATCAGTCCGCCTATGAAGGAACCTATCAAGAGAAATCTTCTGCTCATCCCCGTTTTTACATAATGTGTATCTGTATTTATTATTTGTTATTGAAAATAGTGTTTCAGTATAACATAACAATATGGGTTTTGATAATCAGTGAAACTGAGGCATTCCACGATTTTTGACAGGACAGACAAAACACTAAAGACATACACATGCTCCACAGGCAGGAGAGCCAATGTTTAGATATAGGATGAGCCTTGAGATTAGCATGGACAAAATTGGATAAAACACTGTAAAATTTGGTTAATGAAAAGGATATCCATTGAAGATGCCTCTGAGGGGATGGTTCTTGCAAAATCAGTTGAAACGGTTTCAGGGGTGGTCCTCTACCCTGCGGGCATTACACTTGATGAAAAGATAATAGAAAAACTGAAGGCAAGGGATATTGATGCCCTATGGATAGAGATGGAGACAGAGCCTCGCTTCACAAAAGAGGAATACCTGGAAAGGGTTGAACGTGCCTTTGAGAAGGTAAAAGATGATCCCCTGATGACGGAAATCAAAGAGGTTCTTCTGCAACACCTAAATTCTGTTTATAATGAGAAAGCCTGAAGAGATAAGAGATGCGATAGAGCGTCTGTCCTCACTACCCACGATCCCTCCGGTGGTTTCAAAGATATTGAGGGTGATTGATGCCGATGATGTATCCATAGAAAAGATCGGTGAATTCATCAGCAGTGACCAGGCACTGTCAGCCAGGGTCCTGAAGATAGTCAACTCCCCGGTGTATGGTTTTCCCGGCAGGATATCCTCAATCTCCCAGGCAATAATGCTTCTTGGGTTGAGTGCCCTGAAGGGGATGCTTCTTGGGGTCTCTATTATTGATATCATGGAAAAGACCATGCTCGGGCTCTGGGAGCATTCCTTTGGCACCGCTATGGCTGCCCGTCTGATAGCTTCAAAGAGGGGGTATAAGGACATTGAGGACGCCTCTGTTGCCGGGCTGATTCATGACATCGGCAAGGTTGCCCTGAGCCTGTGCTACCCTAAAGAGTACGGACAGGTTGTTTCAGAAGCAGAGGAAAAAGGAGATTATATTA
>DROX01000180.1 GCA_011321725.1 Nitrospirota bacterium
ACTCATCTACCCATCCACCCATCAACTGCTCACTGCTTACTGCTCACTGTGAATAAGGTGTGGTGCTTATTTTTCTTCGGCACCCTGCCTTGTTTTGTAAAACTGAAATTATTAAGGATACTACTGTATCTTCCTCATATCTCTCCTTTTTCGGTCCCCCTGCTTGCCTTTTAGGTCGGAAAAAAGTTAATCTATATAAGCGTTTTTTCAATCCAGACGGAAGAATTCAAGAGGAGGAAATAATGATTACAATCTCTGACACCGCTGCAGACAAGGCGAAGGAGATCCTTGCCCAGGAAGGCAAAGAGGGCTGGGGGTTGCGGATATACATCTATGGTGGAGGCTGATCAACCTCCTATGGCCTTGATCTGGCTGAAAATCCCCTGGAGGGGGATCAGGTAATAGAAAAAGACGGACTCCGTGTCTTTATAGACAGCTATACCTATAACATGCTCTCCGGGATGGAGCTTGACTTTGTAGACAACGGAATGGTGCAGGGGTTTGTTCTGAAAGGGGCACAGCCACCTTCCTCATGCGGACCTGACTGCGGCAGTAGCTGCTGAGAAAGAGGTTGTCCTCAATCTTTCAATGATGACCCAAATGAATCATCTGTCAAGGAATAAATAATGTTTCCAATCCACAGACCAAGGAGACTCAGAAGGACAGAGGCCATCAGGAGAATGGTCCGTGAGACGGTTCTAACGCCTGATGACCTGATATATCCCCTCTTTGTTACAACAGGAAAAGGCGTTAAAAAGCCCATAAGCTCCATGCCGGGATGCTTCCAGCAATCAACGGATGAGGTGGTGAAAACAGTAAAGGAGATACACTCCCTTGGCATTCCCTCGGTAATCCTCTTCGGGATCCCCGAGCATAAGGATGAGCTTGGTTCCAGCGCCTATGACCCCAATGGCGTTGTACAGAACGCAATAAAGGCAATAAAGGATGCTGTGCCTGAACTGCTGGTTATAACGGATGTCTGTATGTGCGAGTATACAAGCCACGGCCACTGCGGCATAGTCAACGCTGGTGAGGTACTGAACGACCCCACACTGAAGCTACTACAGAAGGAGGCCCTGTCCCATGCACAGGCAGGTGCTGACATGGTGGCTCCCTCGGACATGATGGATGGAAGAGTGGCAGCCATCAGGGAGATCCTTGACAGTGAAGGGTACAGCCATGTTCCTATAATGAGTTATGCTGCAAAATACGCCTCTGCCTTTTACGGACCCTTCAGGGAGGCAGCAGAGTCTGCACCCCAGTTCGGTGACAGAAGATCATACCAGATGGACCCACCCAACAGACGGGAGGCACTGAAGGAGGTTGCCCTTGATATTGAAGAGGGTGCTGACATCGTAATGGTTAAACCGGCACTCTCCTATCTTGACGTAATATCTGATGTGAAGGACAACTTTGACATCCCCGTGGCAGCCTATAATGTCTCAGGTGAGTACTCCCTTGTCAAGGCCGCAGCCCAGCTTGGCTGGATTGATCACGACAGGGTAATGCTTGAGATTCTCACCTCGATCAAGAGGGCTGGTGCGGATATGATACTCACCTATTTTGCACCCCAGGCAGCTCGTCTGCTCGGTTAAGGCATTACCGCACCGGTTGCCGCCGAGCTGACAAGTTTCGCATACCTTGCAAGATAGCCCTTTCTGATCTTTGGTTCAGGAGGGCTCCATTCCGAAAGCCTCCTCTCTATCTCATCATCGGCAACAAGGAGTTCAATCCTTCTTGCAGGTATGTCTATCCTTATCCTGTCACCATCCCTGATGATTGCAATGGTACCACCCTCCATTGCCTCAGGTGAGATATGGCCAATACAGGGCCCCCTTGTGCCACCTGAAAACCTGCCATCAGTGATAAGGGCAACAGACTCACTGAGTCCCATACCCGCAATGGTGGCTGTGGGTGAGAGCATCTCCCTCATGCCAGGACCACCCTTTGGTCCCTCATAGCGTATAACCACCACATCACCTGGTTTTATCCTGCCAGCAAGTATGGCCTTCATCGCCTCCTCTTCTGAATCAAACACCTTTGCGATACCCTCAAAGGTCATCATTTCTTTGCTTACAGCGGACTGCTTGACCACCGCGCCCTGGGGTGCAAGGTTGCCCCGCAGTATAGCTATCCCGCCCTCGGGATGGTGTGCCCTCTGTACTGTCCTGATAACCTCCTCATCATGGACTGCCGCCTGGTCTGCAATCCTGTGTGTTCTCATACCGCTTACAGTGGGACAGTTGTGAATGCTGCTCCTTAGCCGCTTCAGGACAGCGGGTATCCCACCTGCGTGGTGAAGATCCTCCATGTAATGTATCCCGCCTGGAAGCATGTCTGCAAGGTGGGGGGTCCTGCGGCTGAGTTCATCAAATATCTCAAGGGGCAGTTTCACCCCTGCCTCCCTGGCGATTGCCGGGATATGAAGCACCGTGTTTGTTGAGCCTCCAAGGGCCATATCCACCATTATTGCATTTTCAAAGGCCTTCCGGCTCATTATCTTCCTTGGTGTAACATCCTTTTTTACAAGCTCCACAATGCGCCTTCCGCTTTCAAAGGCGATCCTTCTCTTTTCAGAATCAATGGCAAGGGCGGTAGCACAGTAGGGAAGGCTCATCCCCAGAGCCTCTGTGACACAGGCCATGGTATTTGCCGTATACATCCCCTGGCAGGAACCCGCTCCTGGACATGCACAGATCTCAAGAGAGTGGAGCTCTTTCTTATCTATCATGCCCCTCTTGTATTTGCCTACAGCCTCAAATGTATCATTCACGAGGGAGAGCCTTTTTCCTTTGAGATGTCCGGAATGCATGGGGCCCGCTGTCACTATAATTGTGGGTATGTTGATCCTTCCTGCAGCCATTAACATCCCCGGTGTGATCTTATCACAGTTGGTAAGCAGCACAAGGCCATCAAACTGATGGGCCTCTGCAACTGTCTCAACCATGTCAGCTATCAGTTCCCTTGAGGGGAGTGAATAATGCATGCCACTGTGACCCATGGCAATCCCGTCACAGATGCCGGGTATACCGAAGAAGAAGGGATATCCTCCACCTGCATGAACACCCTTTTCAATGAACCGTTCAAGGTCTCTCATCCCGATATGCCCGGGAATTATATCTGTGAAACTTGTTGCAACACCGATGAAGGGCTTGTCCATCTCTGACTCCGGTATACCCGTGGCATAAAGTAGCGCCCTGTGGGGTACCCTTTCAAGTCCCTTCTTGATCCTGTCACTTCTCAACATAGGTTTCCTCCTGTCTCTAACTGGTTTTGTTTCTTGGCTCCCGTCCTTTGTTCCCGTAAAACTCATAAATTATATCATACCACCTCGGGATAAAACAGTGGAGCCCTCTGACCCAGGAATGCCGATAGAAAATAAGGTCAAAGAGACGGGTGCCAGGATCAACAGGCTCTCCGGGCACAGGACCTGTCGCACTCATTTTCTGATATAATTTAATTGTATGAACAAATCAAGTCCATATGATGTTATTGTTGTGGGAGCAGGCCCATCAGGAATCTTTACCATCCTTGAACTCCTTAAGATCAATCCAGGGCTCAGGATCCTTCTCCTGGAAAAGGGCAAGGATATAAAGGAAAGACACTGCCCAATGATGCTCAGGGATATATCCTGCAAGGCATGCCCTGTATGCGAACTCCTTAGCGGGTGGGGAGGTGCTGGTGCATTCAGTGATGGGAAACTGAACCTTTCAAAAGAGGTTGGCGGGTATCTCTCTGAATACATCCCGGCTGGCGAACTTTCAGGATTGATTGATTATGTGGACAGTATCTACAGGCAATTCGGTGCACCCGAGTATCTCTACGGTGAGAAGACAGAGGATATTGAAAGACTCAAAAACCTCTGCTCAAAAAACGACCTCATCCTTGTTCGTTCAAGGATCAGACATATAGGCACAGAACGCTGCCGCGAGGTATTAACGGGGATCAGGGAGTTTGTAGATGAAAAAATAGATATCCTTTTTGAGGAAAAGGTGACACGCCTGATTGTAGAGGGTGGTTCTGTAAAAGGCATAAGAACCGCTGGCGGTGATGAATACCATTCAGCTTTTGTTGTGGTCTCACCTGGCAGAGAGGGTGCTGAGTGGCTTGAACGGGAAGCTAGGAGGCTCAAACTCACACTCCTGAACAACCCCGTTGATATAGGTGTCCGTGTGGAGGTGCCTGCATCGGTGCTTGAGCCCCTTACATCCATAACCTATGAGCCCAAGCTGATATACTACTCAAAGGCCTTTGATGACAGGGTAAGGACATTCTGTGTCAACCCTTACGGGGAGGTGGTAAAGGAGTACCTCAAGGGGCTCTGGACCGTGAATGGCCACAGTTACTCAGGAACCAGGACAGACAATACAAACTTCGCACTCCTTGTGAGCACCTATTTTACCGAACCCTTTCATGAACCTCTTTCCTATGGCAGATACATTGCCAGGCTTGCCAACTTTCTCGGACAGGGTGTGCTTGTTCAGCGGCTTGGTGACCTTAAACGTGGCCGTCGTTCCACTCCTGAGAGGATTGAAAAGGGGCTTGTAAGACCCACCCTGAGGGATGCCACACCTGGTGACCTCAGCTTTGTCCTGCCCTACAGATTCCTGACAGACATCGTGGAGATGCTTGATGCCATGGAGAGGGTTGCACCTGGAGTTGCATCAAGGCATACCCTCCTTTATGGTGTGGAGGTAAAGTTTTACTCAAGAAAGCTTAAGCTCACAGGAGAGCTTGAGACAGAAATTGAAAACCTCTTTGCCACAGGAGATGGTGCAGGGGTGAGCAGGGGTCTCATACAGGCCTCTGTATCCGGTGTAATTGCGGCAAGGGCAATCGGGAAAAGGATTAAAGTATCATGAAGTGTGATAGAATATGAAAAACAAGGGAAAGGAGGCACAGGATGGCAAAGGAGAAACTTCCAAGACAGTACTCGGAGATCAAGAAGCGTTACAAGGAGCTTTTCAGGGCTGTGGGAAACCTTGGAAAGGTGGTAAGGAGGCAGGGTCCCATTGATGAGAAGACCTCCCATCTCATCCAGCTTGCTGCAGCCGCTGCCATAAGATCAGAGGGGGCTGTTCACAGCCATGCAAGAAGGGCTGTTGAGGCAGGAGCATCCCCTGACGAGGTATATCATGCGGTGATTCTCCTGACAAGCACCATAGGCTTTCCAACGGTTTCAGCAGCCATAAGCTGGGTTGATGATGTGCTGAAAGAAGGGGAAATGAGTGAATAAGTTAATGGGCTGATGGGTTGATGAGTCACGGGAAGAAGCTGATAATGATTCCCTGTTTCACATCAACCCAGTATCGCAGGCTCTGCATGGGGGATAAAAAGCGCTGAGGGGAAAAGCCTCATGAACTCTCCGTCTGTGTTCATCTCATGGTATGTGATCCTTCCGTGGATATCCCTGACCTCCTTGAGCATATCCGAGTTTGCCAGCACCAGTTCCGACCCCTTTAATGCAGTGTTACCAGCGGCAATATACCTTTCCTTGTCTATCCGTGGAAGCATACCCAGCAACTGTGCATTTTCAACCCTTACACCAGAACCAAGCGCCCCTGCTATGTAGATATTTTCTATGTCTGAAAACTCCAGTCCAAGGGATTTGACGAGCACATATATGGATGTAAACATGGCAGCCTTTGATCTCAGGAAATTCTCAATCTCCCGCTCTGAGATTGCCACGGATTCCGTGATCTCAATAAAACTCTCCCCGTCCCTTTGCCTTATGTAGGATGTCTTCGTCCTGATCCTTCCCCTGCTGTCAATAATACCGGTCCTGTACAGTTCTGCCACAAGATCAATCACGCCGGAGCCGCAGATCCCCCTGGGTGGTTCATCCTTTATGGTCCTGTACTTTATGGTCCTGTCATGATCGTTGATCTCAATACGGTATATGGCACCCCCCTCTGCCCTCATACCGGATCTGAGTATGCCACCCTCAAGTGCCGGTCCTGCAGCTCCAGCACTAACGAGTATCCAGTCCCTGTTGCCGATTACCACCTCTGCATTCGTGCCCACATCTATCAGTATGGATGGCCTCTGTCTTTTATGCAGACCCGTGGCCAGTATACCAGCCACTATATCCCCTCCCACATAGCTGCCTGCATTGGGGAAAGTATAAAGCAGCCCCTTTTTATTGATTCTGAAGCCACACTCTGATGCATTGATGAGCCAGGGTGAATGTATCACCGGGATGTAGGGCTCAACAGGTATATATCTCACCTCAAGGCCAAGGAGGAAGTGAGTCATCACCGTGTTGGCTGACAGGGTTGCACAATAGATGCCATCAGGGTCTATCCCGGAGTGGTCACAGAGCCTCTCCACCAGTCTGTTAACGCCATCCACAAGTGCCTCGTGGAGTTCATCCAGACCATGGAGCATGGCGTAATGGATCCTTCCCAGTATATCCTCACTGAAGGCTACCTGCGGATTTTCCAGGCTGGCTGTGGAAAGCCTCCTTTCAGCCACCAGGTCATAGAGGGATGCAACCAGATTTGTTGTACCAATATCAAGGGCAATCCCATAGCATCTCTTCCCCTGGAGTTCCAGAATCCTTACCCCTCTTTCATCATGAAATACCACGGGGCTGAGCAGGAAATCCCCCTCCCTCAGGAGGGCGGGGAGTTTTCTGAGATCTTCAAGGGAAAGTGATAGCTCCTCCCTGCGGAAAAAATCCTTCAGTCTTTCAAAATCAGCACGTTTGTCAGTTAGGGAGGGCCTGTCAAGCCTTGTTTCATATATGGTGCATAAAGGTCTGCTCATCGGCCATGTTCATAGAAAATCTTTCCCATATCCCTTGTGTCGTATCCACCGAGGGACTGGACAAGCCCCCTGAATTCACCATCGTCACTGATAATCTCAAAGACCGCCTCTACCTGTGGCAGGTTCATGGATTCCCTGTCAATAAGCAGATCGTATCTCTCCTCAGCCACGGGTATGAACTCAAGCCCCAGTGCAATGGCTGCGTTCATGATTCCCATACCCACATCAGCAGAACCAGAGGCCACCTGGGATGCAACCCCCATGTGGGTGTATTCCTCCCTGTCAAAACCTGCTATGTGATGAGGTGAGATGCCCTGCTCTTTAAGTATTTTGTCAAGGAGAAGCCTTGTGCCAGAGCCACGCTGACGGTTAATGAAGAGTATGTCATCCCTTGTGAGGTCCTCTATGGAACTTATCCCTTTGGGGTTACCTGCCTGTACAATAAGACCCTGCTGTCTGTAGACAAGGTTCATCAGCACGATGGCCCTGTCTTCCAGTATCCTTTTTATGAAAGGTATATTATACTCACCTGTGGCCTCATCCAGGAGATGTGTACCACCCATGTGGGCCTCTCCCCTTCTGATGGCACTCATTGCACCCATGGAACCTACATGGGATGATGAAAGTGAGAATTGGGGAAATCTCTTCCTCAACTGGTTTGCAAGGAGATCAAGGGTGTTATCATGGCTGCCGATACAAACCACCGTACCCTCAATCTCGTAGCGGTCTTTCATGAGATGGACATCCACAGGACTGTTTGCCTCAAGCAGTTCAATACCCTCTGGTATCCTTACAATGCCATCAGCCCTCTGAAGTGTCATCAGGGCTCCGGCCCCCCTGCCCACAGGGGTCACAATATACCGGTCTCTCACCTTCCCCACCTTGACCCTCAGAAACTCCTCCTGCCCTATTGGGGATGAGACAGGTCTTGAAAGCCTTCCCCTGATTACCTCCTCCCTCTGACCGGACTGGCACAGAAGGTGGTCAACAAGCATTCTTCCGAATATATCAAAGGTTATATAGGCACTCACAGGGTAACCGGGCACACCTATGACAGGCTTTCCCCTTACCGACGCAAGTATGACAGGGCGACCCGGTTTTATGCTCACACCATGAACCAGTACCTCACCAATCTCTCCCAGTATGTGAGGGGTAAAATCCCTTGTACCGGCAGAGGTGCCTGCAATAACAGCCAGGGCATCGGACTCCTCAAGGGCTGACAGTATCACCTCTGTAAGCCTCTCCTGGTCATCAGGCACAACATCCATCCTTCGGTATTCAGCACCCCATTGAAGAAGGAGTGCACCAAGCATGTAGCTGTTTGAATCAATAATCCTGCCCCTGTCTATCCTCTGACCCGGTTTGATTATCTCCGTGCCTGTTGGAATGATGGTAAACCGGGGTCTCTTCCTTACAAAGACAGTGGTAAGACCACCTGCAAGCATGGCCCCTATATCAACTGGTCTGATCCGGTGGTTCTCTGGAAGTATCAGTTCTGTCTGTACGATATCCTCGCCAACTGTCCTTACATGATGATAGGGTGGAACAGGGCTGTGGATTACTATCTCTCCCTCCCTTTCATAGACATCCTCAATCATTATGACAGCATTGAACCCATCAGGGAGTGGCTCGCCTGTGTTGACTCCCATGGCATCCCTGCCTATCTTCAGCCTTACAGGTGACCTCTCACTTGCTCCGAAGGTATCGGTGAACCTTACGGCATAGCCATCCATTGCAGCGGAGTGATAAAATGGTGAGGAAAGAAGTGCGCTTACCGGTCTTGATGTTATCCTTCCGAGGGAGGAATCAACCCTGACCTCCTCCTCTCCGGAGGGGGGCAGTGTATTGAGCAGAAGGCTCCATCGCTGAATGGCTTCCTGGAGGGGTATGTTTTGATGGTATATCCTTCGCTTTTTCTTCACTTTATCTGGGAGGTCTTCTGCTCCAGTTCAACAACCTTTTTCTGTTCCTTCATTATGGAGCGGCCCTCAAAGAGCCCTCCTTCTATTATGGTGAGCTTCTTTGTCTGCACATCTCCCAGGACGCTTCCCTTTGATTTTATCTCCAGTGAGTCAGTTGCCACAATGTTGCCCTCCACCTTTCCTCCCACAATGACCGCCTTTGCGAAGATATCACCCTTCATATACCCCTTTTCTCCGATGACCACCCAGTCTGACCTGATATTGCCCTCAAAGGTTCCATCAATCCTTATTGAACCTTTCACCTCTGTCTCCCCCTTGATAAGGGTATTCGCCCCTACAAAGGTCTCAATCTTATCCAGTCTTTTACCCAGCACCTTTCCTCCTTAAAAAGGGTTTTGGATTAACGGGCTTCTTGTCCACCCAGACCTCGTAATGAACATGGGGGCCTGTAGTATTTCCTGTAGAGCCAACATAGGCGATGATATCCCCCCTCTTTACCTTCTGTCCTACCTTCACCACTATCTTTCTGTTATGGGCATAGCAGGTGGTATAACCAAATCCATGCTCAATCACAACGAGTTTTCCGCTTCCACCGCTCCAGCCTGCAAAACTTACAATACCATCAGCTGTTGCCCTCACAGGGGTACCCGGCCAGGCTGCCACATCAACACCAGAATGAAAGAGCCTCTTTCCGTTCTTTGGATGTTTGCGCCAGCCGAAACTGGAACTGATATAACCCTTGTCCACAGGCATCCCTATGGGCGTGGCGAAATAGATATCCCTCTGCTGTCTGAGATAGTCCTTGATCTCCCCGACTGTCTCCATGGTCTTTTCAATCTGCTTCTTCAGCAGTTCTATATCAATTGAGCCGTAGTCAGAGGTATCCAGATTCTCAAGTATCTCCTCCTTTGTCTCAAGGGAGAAGAGCCTCTTGAACCTGGTCTCCTCCTTCTTCAGGGTCATGATGGTAGTCCTGAGGTCATTGAACTGTTCCTTGTAAAAATCCAGCCTCTTCTTGATTTCATAGTACTGTCTGGTTGTTACACCCACCGCCAGTATGTAGGCAGTGAAGGATATCCATGCAAGGAGGAGAAGAATAATCCCGATGGAAGGAAGTTTCAATCTGACAGGCCTCTTGTTGGTATGGGGTATGAAGATAATGGTTATGGGAGTAAATATACGCCGGAGAATCCTCTTAATCCTGTACATACCTCACTCCCCTTTCACCCTTTTCAATGACACCTATATTATAAGACATATAACCATTTTCTTCAAGTATTTTTTTAACTACATCAAGATATTCTTTTGATATTATTATGATAAATCCAATACCCAGGTTAAAGACCCTCCTCATCTCTTCCTGATCAATACCGCCAAGCCTTCTTATTATATTAAAAATGGGTGGTTCCTGCCAGCCTCTTTCATTTATTACAGCGCAGACCCCTTCAGGCAGGATCCTGGGAAGGTTACCGGGGATACCGCCGCCTGTAATGTGGGCAAGTCCTTTCAGGGGAATATCCCTTTCCTTCAGCGCCTTAACAGCCCTGACATAGATCTTCGTGGGCTCCAGCAGCTCCTCTCCCAGTGTTCTTCCAATCTCCTCCATGTATGTATCGGGGGTGTAATTGTTGATCTCAAAAAAGACTTTTCTTACAAGGGAATAGCCATTACTGTGTATCCCCCCTGATCCCACCCCGATGATAATGTCACCTTCTCTGATACTGCTTCCGTCTATGATCTCATCCCTGTTAACTATACCAACGGCAAATCCTGAAAGGTCATACTCCCCCTCCCTGTAGAAACCCGGCATCTCTGCTGTCTCTCCACCAACAAGGGCACAGCCAGCCTCTTTGCATCCCTGCACTATCCCTTTTACTACCTCAGAGGCCTTCTCGGCAGAGAGTTTTCCCGTTGCAAAGTAGTCAAGGAAAAACAGAGGGTCTGCACCAAGGGTAATTATATCATTTACACACATGGCCACAAGGTCTATGCCCACTGTGTCATGTCTGTCGCAGAGAAAGGCTATCTTCAGCTTTGTTCCCACACCATCAGTACCACTTACAAGCACGGGACGGCTGTATCTCTCAAGGTCCAGCTCAAAGAGGGCACCGAAATGACCAAGCCCTGTAAGAACGCCCTCTGTAAATGTACTCTTCACCATGGGAGAGATTGCCCTTACGAACCTCTCACCCTCATCAATATCAACACCTGATTCCCTGTAAGTAATCTTGTCGCTCATATATCCTGTAAAACCAGCGTATTAGATAATCTTGTTAAAGTTATCCTTGAAATTCTTCCATGATGCTGAAACCCCTCCCGATGGCCTTTATATTGGTTTCTATCAGCCTGTGATGTCTCCTGGGCAGCATCTCGTGAAGTGCCTCCTCAGCGGTAGTGATATCAGCAAGTCCAGAGGCCCTCAGGAATGCCCCAAACAATACCATATTTGCAAACTTGATTGACCCAAGCCTTGATGCCTCATCAGAGGCTGGCACCCCATAGGCGTCAAAGACCTTCAGGTCAGCAAGGTCACCGTTCAGACATGTCTCTTCATTGATCAATGAGGAATCATATATGAGGGTACCCCTTTCCCTGAGTCTGCCTATGAACCTCTTCAGGGAAGGGCAGTTCATGACAATGAGATGATCAGGGTTTTCCACTATTGGAGAGCCTACTGTCTCATCAGAGATCACCACGGTGCAGTTTGCGGTACCCCCCCTCATCTCTGCACCATAGGAGGGAAACCATGTCACATTCTTGTCAGAGAGCATGCCTGTGTAGGCGATAAGTCTGCCCAGAAGGAGTACACCCTGGCCACCGGAGCCAGCCACTATGACACCCTGCTCCATTCTACCCTGCCTCCTCTGTATCCTTCAGGATACCCGTCCTGTACACCTTCTTCATCTCCCTTTTGATCCATTCAAGGGATTCAGCAGGCCCCATCCCCCAGTCTGTAGGACAGGGAGAGAGTATCTCTATGAAGCTGAAACCTACATTGTCCAGTTGCATCTTTAATGACCTTTTAATAAGCCCTTTTGTCTCTTTTACCCCCTTTATGCTATCAAGGGATGTCCTTGCCGATAATCTGACACCCTCTATCACAGCCATGATCTCCGCCACCTTCAGGGGATAGCCATGACTGATGGGGTCCCTTCCAGAGGGTGTGGTGGTGGTGCGCTGGTTGATGAGGGTGGTGGGGGCCATCTGTCCGCCTGTCATCCCGTAGTTTGCATTATTTATGAAAAAGACGGATAGATTCTCACCCCTGTTAGCAGCATGCACAATCTCTGCCATACCTATGGATGCCAGGTCTCCGTCACCCTGGTATGAAAACACCACCCTGTCAGGCATGACCCTCTTGAGTGCTGTTGCAACTGCAGGGGGTCTTCCGTGGGCACACTCAATTACATCAAAGTTCCAGTAGTCATATGCAAAGACAGCACAGCCCACGGGTGCTATACCTATTGTCCTTTCCCTGATACCAAACTCGTCAACAGCCTCTGCTATCAGCCGGTGTACTATGCTATGCCCGCAGCCAGGGCAGAACCGGAATGGTGCCGGTTTCAGGCTTTCAGGTCTTTTAAAAACAGTCTTCATTCTCTGTTCCCCTGTACTGGATTATCCTCTTTTTTCCTCTGCTCTTTGCCTCATAAAGCGCCATGTCAGCACAATAAAGCAGGTCCTTGGCTGTTGCACCGTCATCAGGGAAGCCTGCTATGCCCCCACTGACGGTGATGCGTATCTCGCAGTCATTTGCCTTGAAAGCGGTATGACTAACCTCGTTCATTATTCTTTCTGCGAGACTGCAGGCCACCTCCTTGCGGGTATTGGGCAGGATTATTACAAACTCCTCGCCACCGTATCTTGAGACAATATCCGTCTTCCTTGTATGCCTGAGGAGTATCTGGGAGAATTCTATCAAAATCTCATCCCCTGCCTGGTGACCATAGGTATCATTCACATCCTTGAAATCATCAATATCAAATATTATCAGGGAAAAGCTCTCATCATACCTCTTGGCCCTCTGGATCTCCTTGTCAAGGGACTGGTAAAAAAATCTTGCATTATACAGCCCTGTAAGGGCATCCGTTATGGAGAGCCTCTTTGTCTCTTCAAAGAGCTTTACCTTCTCAATGATCAGGGATACCTGGTTTCCGATTAGGGACATCATGGATGCTGTATCAAAGTCAAAGCTCCTGCCAAGCCTGTTTCCAAGGCATATGAAGCCCTTTATTGTATCATATCCCCTCAAAGGTATGATACCGAAGAAGTTGATGCCCTCCTTTTTCAGGCAGGGGATCAACTGTATATCATTGTGGTCAAAGATAAAAAGTGGATCACTTTCGTTGAACACGGCTTCCATCAGTTTTGATATGCAGCCCTCCCTGATGGACTTCTCCAGGCTTTCAGAGACCCCCTTCATTGACACAATCCTCTCTCCACCTTCTTCAAATAATACAAGCCAGCCAAGGGAAAAATCTGTTATCATCATCACAGTTTCCATCAGTCTGTTGAAGACCACATCCATATCCCTGGCAGCCATGAAGACCGTTGAGAGGTTGTTTATTGCTATCAGCTCCTTGTTACGCTTCAGAAGCTCCTGCTCTATGGATACAAAATGACTTATGTCATGGAATACAATGCTGTAAAGGTTTCTGTTGTCATTGTAGAATTCATTGAATGTAATGTCATACTCCCTGTTCTTATAGGAAAACCTGTTTCTCCTCTGGTTATCAAGCCTCTTTTTCAGGTACCAGGTGAAGAGAGACCAGACATCGGATAGTCCGGGTATTGACCTGATGTTCCTGCCCTTGCAGCACTCACCAACCATATTCTGGAAGGAAAGGTTATGGGTCTGAATATAACCATCCTTATCAAAAACCACAATGGGCTCTGAGAGTGCTTCACAGCTGATCTTATCTGTTGATTTGTCTTCACTGGTGTTCAAAAGAAACCTCCAGTATCAGAGCCCCAGTTCCTCGGGAAGCCCTATCCTGCCAAGCACAGCCGAGGCAGCAGCCACTGCAGGGTTGGAGAGATAGACCTCACTCTCAGGATGCCCCATCCTGCCCACAAAATTCCTGTTTGTAGTGGCAAGGGCCCGCTCTCCCTTTGCAAGTATACCCATATGTCCACCAAGGCAGGGGCCACAGGTGGGGGTTGATACCACAGCCTCCGCATCTATGAATATCTCAAGAAGCCCCTCTTTCATGGCGTCGCGGTATATCTGCTGTGTGGCAGGGATGACAATCATCCTCACATTGGGGTTTACCTTTCTACCCTTTATTACCATGGCAGCCTCTCTGAGGTCCTCAAGTCTTCCATTTGTACAGGACCCCACAACAACCTGGTCAATGGTAATATCTGCAAGCTCCCTTGCAGGCCGCACATTGGAGGGTAAATGGGGACACGCCACAAGGGGTTCAATCCTTGAGCAATCATACTCCCTTATATCCACATATTCCGCATCAGGGTCAGAACTGTAAAAACTGTAAGGCCGCTTTGCACGGTCCTTTACGTATGACTCGGTGATCTCATCGGGGACAATGATGCCGCTCTTCCCCCCGGCCTCAATAGCCATGTTACACATGGTGAGTCTTCCGTGCATGGGAAGGGCTCTTATGGTCTCACCGTCAAACTCCATGGCCCTGTAAAGGGCACCATCCACACCGATATCACCGATTGTATGAAGTATCAGATCCTTGCCACCCACCCATGGGTTGAGTCTGCCGTAGTATATGAACTTCATACTCTCAGGCACCTTGAACCAGCACTGTCCTGTTGCCATTGCTGCAGCCACATCAGTGGAGCCCACCCCTGTGGCAAAGGCTCCAAGGGCACCATATGTGCATGTATGGCTGTCAGCACCTATCACCAGGTCACCCGGCAGCACAAGCCCCTGTTCCGGAAGCAGGGCATGTTCCACTCCCATCCTGCCGACCTCAAAGTAGAGGCTGAGATTGTTTTCATGGGAGAAGTCCCTGAGCAACTTGCACTGCTCCGCAGCCTTTATATCCTTCTGTGGAGCAAAATGATCAGGAATAAAGGCGATACGGTCAGGGTCAAAGACCCCCTTTGCACCTATACGTTCAAACTCCCTTATTGCAATTGGGGCGGTTATATCGTTTGCCAGCACAAGGTCAACCCTTGCATTAATAAGATCTCCCGGCACCACCTCGTCCAGTCCAGCATGGTGAGCAAGGATCTTCTCTGTAATGGTCATGAATCTACCTCCATATCTGTTTCATATCCCCTTACTTGGTTCCCTCTTTCTTCCTTCAAGTTTGTTCAGGGCGTTTATATAGGCCTTTGCTGCTGCAACAATTATGTCGGTATCAGATCCGTAGCCCCTGACAACCCTCCCATCCTCCTCAAGTGTGACGGAGACCTCACCAAGGGCATCTGTACCACCTGTGATACTCTTTATCTCAAACTTCTCAAGATGGCTCTCTGTCTCTGTCAGTCTTGCTATCGCCTTGTATGTGGCATCCACAGGACCGTCACCACTGGCGGTTGTCACCACCTCCCTGTCCCTCACCCTTAGCTTCACTGTGGCCTGGGGCTTTATGCCGGTACCGCTTTCAACCTTCAGGTCAAGGAGGCTGAAGACCTCCGGTACCCTTTTGACCTCTTCTGATACAAGGGTCTCAATGTCCTCATCAAAGATGTATTTCTTCTGGTCACAGAGTTGCTTGAAACGTTCAAAGGCCTTGTCAATCTCCTCCTGAGTCAGTTCGTAGCCCAGCTCCTTCAACCTCTCCTTGAAGGCATGCCTGCCCGAGTGTTTACCCAGCACGAGCTTGCTCTGGGGGATTCCCACGGCCTCTGGTCTCATTATCTCATAGGTTGAACGTTCCTTCAGGAACCCATCCTGATGGATGCCTGACTCGTGTGCAAAGGCATTGGCACCAACAATCGCCTTGTTTGGCTGTACCACCATGCCCGTGATCTTTGATACAAGACGGCTTGTCTTGTATATCTCCTCTGTAACGATCCTGGTATCAGCATTGAAGAAGTTGGGCCTTGTCTTGAGTGCCATCACTATCTCCTCCATGGCAGCATTGCCCGCACGCTCGCCAATGCCGTTTACAGTGCACTCCACCTGCCCCGCACCACTGAGTATTGCTGTCAGGGAGTTTGCCACAGCAAGACCAAGGTCATTATGACAGTGCACTGATATTGTGGCCCTGTCAATATTGGGCACATTGTTCATCAGGTACTCTATGAGCTCACCAAATTCCTGTGGTATGGCATATCCCACCGTGTCCGGGATATTCACTGTAGAGGCCCCTGCCTTTATGACCTCTTCCACAACCCTGCAGAGGAAATCCCAATCACTACGGGTAGCGTCCTCTGCAGAGAACTCCACATCATCGGTGTAGTTCCTTGCCTTGCGGACAGCGTACCTTGCTGCCTCAAGCACCTCCTCCCGGCTCATCCTGAGCTTGTATTGAAGATGTATATCCGAGGTTGCAATGAAGGTATGGATCCTTCCTGATTGGGCCGGCCCTATCGCCTCGGCAGCCCTCTCTATGTCAATATCCTTTGCCCTGGCAAGCCCGCAAACGGTTACATCCCTGATCTCTTCAGCAACCCTTCTTACAGCCTCAAAATCTCCAGGAGAGGCGATGGGAAAGCCTGCCTCTATGACATCCACATTGAGCCTTGCAAGCTGCCTTGCCACATGGAGCTTTTCCTCCACATTCATGGATGCCCCGGGTGACTGCTCGCCATCACGAAGTGTCGTGTCAAATATCTTAATCAGTCTCATGGACGCTCCTTCTTCAACTGTCTTTTCAACTTTCTCTTGTTAAGATAAATATACATATTCTCTATTATACCCCAAAGAAGATATGCCATTGCAAAGAAAAACAGGGCTGTAGGGGGATGTACCATGATGATGAATATGATAATAACAAGGAAAACAAGCACCCAGAAGGGTTTCCTCTTCTTCAGGTCAATCTCCTTTGCACCATGAAATCTCATGGTACTGATCATGAACAGGGAAAGCATGATGGTGAGCACAAGCACTGGAAGACTCCGTTCCGGAGGGGTATCATAAAAGCTGTGGTAAAAGATAACTATTGTTGCAATAACAGTTGCTGCCCCAGGGATCGGAAGCCCCGTGAAGGAGAGCTTCTCCGTTGAGACCATCTGTATGTTATAACGTGCAAGCCTGAGGGCTCCACAGGCAACATAGAGAAATGCAGCAGCAGAGCCGATCCTTCCAAAGGGCGAAAGTGTCCAGGTATAGACAAGGATCGCGGGTGCTATCCCGAAGGCAATAACATCGCTGAGGGAGTCAAGTTCAAGCCCGAACTTTGTGGTCGTGTTTGTAAGCCTCGCCACCCAGCCATCAAGGCCGTCAAAGACATTCGCAATCAGTATGGCCCATGCTGCCCTGACATAATCACCCTTTATCGCGGCAAGGGCAGCATAGAAACCAAAAAACATTCCGCACAGTGTCAGACCATTTGGAAGTAAATAGATACCCTTTTTCATCTCCTCAACCTTGCAAGTACTGTTTCACCTGCCCTGACCTTCTGTCCCAGGGACACCTCAATCTTCACATCCGGGGGCAGTTCAATATCAACACGGGAACCGAACTTTATCAGACCATAACGCTGTCCTGTCACCACCTTCTCTCCCGGCCTGACGTGACAGACAGCCCTTCTTGCAAGGAACCCGGCTATCTGTTTCAAGGCAACAGGACCATAATCGGTCCTTAAGACAGCAACGATCTGCTCATTCCTGAGGGAGGCATCATCTGTGTAGGCTGCACTGAAACCACCCGGCCTGTGCTCAACATGTTCAACCACACCATCACAGGGCATCCTGTTTATATGCACATTGAGTGGTGACATGAAGATACTCAGGGAGATAACCTCTGATGAGAGGAGATCAGAATACTCCCTTGCGATCTTTATTATCTTCCCATCTGCAGGCGCAACAAAGATCTCTTTTTCTTCAGGCACAGCCCTTTCAGGGTCCCTGAAGAAGACAAGGAAAAAAAGGGTAACTCCCAGGGGTATAATCCATATCCAGGGCATCAGGAGATAGGTCAGGAGAGATACCAGGAAAGCGCCACCTATGAAAGGCCATCCTTCTTTTGCGATACCAATCATTGAGCGGGTTCTTTTCTGTCTTCTTCCCGAAGGAGTTTGAATTCAATACTGTCAACCAGTGCCTGCCAGGAGGCCTCAATTATATTTTCGGACACACCCACTGTGCCCCATCTTTCATGGTCATCACCGGACTCAATCAATACCCTGACACGTGCGGACGTCCCCTTGCTTCCGGCAAGTACCCTCACCTTGTAGTCATAGAGCCTCACATTCTTCAGCTCGGGATAGAACTTCTCAAGGGCCTTTCTGAGGGCATTGTCAAGGGCATTCACCGGACCATTACCGGTGGCAGCGGTATGTTCAATATGACCGCCAACCTTCACCATTATGGTAGCCTCGCTCAGGGGCTCTTCCCCCTCCCTTCTCTTTTCCACAATAACCCTGAACCCGATAAGATCAAAAAACCTCTTATGGAGCCCCAGCGTCTTTTTCATCAACAACTCAAAGGATGCCTCGGCAGCCTCAAACTGGAAGCCCTCGTTCTCAAGCTCCTTTATTGTTGACAGTATCTCCATCAACTGGGGCGAGTCTTTTTCAATATGGATATGGAACTCCTCAGCCTTTCTCAGGATGTTGCTCTTGCCTGAAAGGTCAGAGATAAGGACCCGCCTTGAGTTACCAACAAGCTCTGGCCTTATGTGCTCATAGGTCTCGGGAGACTTTGTGATTGCTGATACATGGATACCCCCCTTGTGGGCAAAGGCACTGTCACCCACATAGGGCTGTCTTTTGAAATGTCTTATGTTGGCTATCTCGTTGACAAACCTGGAGACCTCACGGAGCCTTCTGAGCTGGTCCTCGCTGAGGCATCTGTACCCCATCTTCAACTGGAGATTGGGTATTATAGAGCAGAGATTGGCATTGCCGCATCGCTCGCCAACACCATTCATTGTTCCCTGTACATGCCTTGCACCTATCTTTACCGCCTCAATTGAGTTGGCAACGGCACAGTCCGAATCGTTATGTGCATGAATTCCCAGGGGATGTTTGACCTCCCTCTTCACGATTGTTGTTATACGCCTTATCTGCTCTGGCAGTGTGCCACCATTTGTATCACATAGCACTATGCAGTCGGCACCTGCATCCTTTGCTGCAAGCAGGCACTGGATGGCATATTCAGGGTTTGCCTTGAAGCCGTCGTAGAAGTGTTCAGCGTCAAAGAAGAGCTTATCAAGCCTTGGCTTCAGATAAGAGATGGTATCTCTGATTATATCCAGGTTTTCTTCAAGACTTACCCTGAGGGCGTGGGTAACATGAAAGTCCCAGGTCTTTCCGAAAACTGTAACGATTCCCGTCTCTGCCTTCAGCAGGGCCTGGATATTTGAGTCCTTCTCAGCAACGGTTGATGCCCTCCGGGTGCTCCCAAAGGCCACTACCCTTGCATTCTTGAGGTCCAGTTTTTTTACCTTCCTGAAGTATTCGGCATCCTTAGGGTTTGACCCTGGCCAGCCACCCTCTATATAATGAATCCCGAGTTCGTCAAGCTTTTCGGTAATCCTTAGCTTGTCTTCTACGGAAAAGGTTATCTCCTCTGCCTGTGAGCCATCCCTGAGAGTTGTATCATATAGTTCAATCCTTTTCATATTTCGCCGTCCTTGTCTGTATTTTCAGGGTAGTTACTTGATAATTCAATCAAGCGTTCTCTTTAAATTTAAACAAATAGTTATAAAAAATACAAGTATTTCAGCTTTTTGCTTGCCTTTGCCTGCAATACCCCCGCCTTTACCTTGAATAAGCCTCAGGGGATATACCTGAAGGAGACACAGTGATGAATGGGCGTGATATCAAAGCTCAAGGGCAGCCTGCAACAGGGTTTCAGTGAATTGCAAATCTTGTATTTTAAGGTGGTGAGCCGTGAGGGATTCGAACCCCCGACCCGCTGATTAAGAGTCAGCTGCTCTACCAGCTGAGCTAACGGCCCACACAATAATGACAAAATAGGATATTACTAACTTCTACTACCTTAGTTATTCGTTATTGTTAAGTATTCAGTCAACTATATCTGAAAGAAATTTATTCAATACTCAAGATGGTGCGCCTGAGAGGATTCGAACCTCCGACCTGAGGTTCCGGAGACCTCCGCTCTATCCAACTGAGCTACAGGCGCAATAATAAATTATAGTGAAAACCCCTTATTAATTTCAAGGAAAAGATGGGCTTTATTTTAATTCCTTCAACATCTTTGCTGTCTCAAGCATCTCCTTCTTCACAATCTTCTCTGCCATATCTATTATCCTGAATATATCCTTGTCTTTCACACTGTAGTAGGTGCTCACACCCTCCTTCCTGAAGTCCACAATGCCTGCCTGACGCAACAGGGAGAGGTGTTTTGAGATATTGGCCTGCTCCTCATTCAGAAGGGGTATCATCTCGCAGACACACCTCTCACCCTTCCGGAGCAGCTCAATGATCTTCAGTCTCGTGGGCTGGGCTATTGCCTTCAGTATATCTGATTTTCTCTGGATTATATCCATAAAGTTATATTATCATATTTCAATATTTCAATCAAATTAAAAAAGCATTCAGTCATACTCATTGGTAATGATCTTTCTGCAAAGGAAAACCCAGGGGGTTTATCCTAAAAAATTCAGATAGAAGTTCACTATCTCTCTTCCGGCCAGTATGTACAGGGCTGCACCAAAGGCAAGGAAGGGACCAAAGGGGATCCTGGACTTTCTTCCCCTGCCCTTCAGTAGCATCAGCGAAATGCCGAATATTGAACCGGCAAGGCTGCCAAAGAAGGTTGTGAACAGAACCCCCTTCCATCCCGTAAGGGCTCCTACCATGGCCATCATCTTTATATCTCCACCTCCCATACCACCTTTGCTCAGGACTGCTATTGCATAGTAGAGCCCGAACCCGAGGAGGAGGCCTGATACAGACTGCCTGAGGCCGAGGGGGGCCTGTCTGCTAAAGGGGTCTATCACTATGAAAATTGCAAGAACAAGGAATATTACCGTTCCGGGGATGGTTATCAGATCGGGAATTATCTGGAAGTCAAGATCAATAAAGGTGATTACAAGGAGTGTTGAGAAGAAGACCATGAAGACAATGGTTCCAGCCGTCAGACCATATCTCCATAAAAGAATAACATAAAAGAGGGCGTTCAATCCCTCAACCAGAGGATACCTTGCTGATATGGGGCCTGAACATTCCCTGCACCTTCCCCTTAACAGGATATAACTGATAAGGGGGATATTATCCACAGCCCTGATCGGGGCATTGCAGGCAGGACATCTTGAGGAGGGCCATATTATGGACCTGTTCCTTGGAATCCTGTAGATACACACATTAAGAAAAGAACCCACTACAAGCCCGAAGAGGAAAAAGATCACGTATGAAAACATTCCACCTCCAGAGATTACAAGTTCCATCATTTCACGGTTCTATCCCTGTTTTAGCCTGTCCTGAAGATCTCCAGTTTGTCCTTCCAGTATCGTGCAACCACTGACCTCAGTTGGGGATATCTCTTGAGCTCCGGGTCTTCCTCCACCAACTGAAAGGCCTCTCTCCTTGCCGCATCCAGCAACCCTGCATCCCTTATAAGATTTGCAACCCTGAGGTCGGGCATCCCGGACTGTCTTGTTCCAAAGAGCTCACCAGGCCCCCTGATCTTGAAATCCTCCTCAGCGATCCTGAAACCGTCGGTATGACTGACCATCACCTGAAGACGCCTCCTTGCCTCCTCAGAGAGCCTGCCATAGGCAAGCAATAGACAATAGGACTGCTCTGCACCCCTTCCCACACGCCCCCTGAGTTGATGTAGCTGTGACAGACCAAACCTCTCTGCATGGACAATCAGCATAACAGTGGCATTGGGCACATCAACTCCCACCTCTATCACAGTGGTGCTGACAAGGATCTCAATCTCACCCCGTTTGAACCTCTCCATCACCTCTTCTCTTTCATGAGGCTTCATCCTGCCATGAATTAGCCCTATCCTGAACTCGGGAAATTGCCTCTCAAGCCTCTCTCTTCCCTGAATTGCATCCTTCAGGGCAAGCTTCTCTGACTCCTCTATCACAGGATAGACTACATAGGCCTGCCTACCCTTCTTCACCTCCGAGCGGATAAGGCTGTATATCAGGGATTTTTGTTCAGGCCTGTACAGCTTCGTGACCACAGGCCTTCTGTTTGGTGGAAGCTCGTCAATAACGGAATAGTCAAGATCTCCGTAGAGGGTCAGGGACAGGGTGCGCGGAATGGGTGTTGCGGTCATGACAAGCACATCAGGATTGGCCCCCTTTTTCCTCAGGAGGGCACGCTGAAGTACCCCGAACCTGTGCTGCTCGTCAATAACAACAAGACCAAGCCTTTTGAATTCAACACCCTTCTGTATAAGGGCATGGGTGCCTATCACTATATCAACCTCTCCCCTGGAGATCTCTTCAAGGGGTTTGTCCCTTTTGCTGCCGGTAAGGAGTGCGGCCTTCAACCCCATGGCCTCAGCAAGTCTGTGCAGGTTCAGGTAGTGTTGTTCAGCAAGTATCTCTGTGGGTGCCATAAGTGCTGCCTGGTATCCCGACTCTATGGCCTGTAGCATTGCTGAAAAGGCAACAATGGTCTTACCTGAACCAACATCTCCCTGTATAAGACGGTTCATCGCCCTTTGGCTTTTCATGTCCGAGAGTATCTCCCCGATAACCCTCTTCTGGGCTCCGGTCAGCTGGAAGGGGAGAATCTCAAGGAGCTTTCTGAACAGTTCGCCCCTTGCCTGGAAGGTTATCCCCCTTGTAAAGGTCTGTGCCCTCTTCAGTATTGCAAGCCCTGTCTGGAGCATAAAGAGTTCATCAAAGGATAGCCTTCTGTGGTAGGGGCTTGTACCTCTCAGCAGCTCCTCCATGTCATCATGGTCAGGGAAGTGTACATTCCTGATCGCATCTCTGAGACAAGGGAGATGGTTCCTCTGCACTATCTCCCCTGGCATATAGTCTTCCATCTCTTCTGTTGCATGCCTGATTATTGAGTACATGGCAGACCTGATCATTCTCTGGCTCAACCCGGCAGTGGTCCTGTATATGGGAACTATTCTTGAGGTATGAATCTTTTCTCCCTGTGAATCGTTCTCAATTATCTCATACTCAGGGTTGTGCATCTCGTAACCAACCCCCCAGACAAAGCTCTTTTTCACTGTGCCACTCAGGACAAGGCTTATACCCGGTTTTATTATCCCTTTCATAAAGGGCTGATTGAACCATTTGGCTGTAAGGGTGGCGGTACCGTCTGTTACAACAGCCTCAAATATCTTCATCTTCGCCCTTTTCGTCTCAACCAGATTTGCCGAGAGCACCTTTGCCATCACTGTCTGAAGGGTATCATACCTTATGGAACGTATGTCAGGAGAGCTTCTCCTGTCTTCATACCTGTGGGGAAGGTAGTAAAGTGCGTCATAGATACTTTTGATTCCAAGGCGGGAAAGGAGTCTGGCCTTTCTTGGTCCTATGCCCTTGATATACTGTACGGGGAAATCAAAGAGGTCTTTCTTCACAGGTAAATGTTGTATTAATCCTCTTTTGTGGAATTGTCTGCACCAAAGGCAGCCTCTGCCTCTTCCTGTTTCATCTTTGTGTATTCAGACTCACTTATGATGTCTATATCCCAGCCGGTAAGCTTCATTGCAAGCTTTACGTTCTGGCCCTTTTTGCCGATAGCAATGGATAACTGCTGGTCATTGACTACCACAAGGGCTGTCTTGTCCTCTTCATTGATGCCTATGCTGTCAATAGTGGCTGGTGTCAAGGCCCGTGCTATAAACATCCTTGGATCATCGCTCCAGGGTATAATGTCAATCCTTTCACCACGAAGCTCTCTCACTATGGCCTGGACCCTGGTTCCCTTCATCCCCACACATGCCCCGATGGGGTCAATTGAGGGATCATGGGACAGGACAGCAAGCTTTGTCCTCTCACCCGGTTCTCTCACGATCTTCTTTATCTCTACAATACCATCCTCTATCTCGGGCACCTCCATCTTGAAGAGCTGTGCCACGAACTCTGGCGCTGTTCTTGAAAGGTAGATCTCGGGTCCCCTTGAGGTTATCCTTACCTCCTTCACATAGGCCCTGACAGTATCGCCCCGTTTCAGATTCTCCCCCGGCAGTGTCTCCCTTCTTGGAAGTATCGCCTCTGTTCTGCCAAGGTCAATGTAGTAGATGTTTTTTTCCTTCCTCAACACCGTACCTGTAACAATCGTTCCTGCCTTGTCCTTGAACTCCTGGAATATGGCCTCCCTCTCTGCCTCACGAACCTTCTGGAATATCACCTGCTTGGCTGTCTGCGCAGCTATGCGTCCGAAATCATGCAGTTCCACAGGCACCTCAAGGGTTTCACCCAGGTTTACCTCGGGGTTTATCTCCCTGGCCTCTGCCAGTGCGATCTCCTCCTTGGGTTTTGTTACGTTCTCCACCACTGTCTTTATGGCAGCAACGTTTATGTTACATGTATCAGGGTCAATGGTAAGGGAGATATTCCGTTTCCCACCGAACTTTTTCTTTGCGGCACTCAAAAGGGCAGACTCCAGGGCCTTCAGGACACTCTCTCTTGAGAGCCCCTTCTCCCTGCAGATCTGATCAATTATGTAGCAAAATTCCTTGTTCACAGCTCTATCTCCAGATTGGCCCGATCAATGATTTCATAGGGAATCTCCAGCTCTTTTTTCCCGATACTTATTATAACAGTATTGCTGGTAACCTTTGCAATCCTGCCTATGAAAAAGCTCTGGTTATTGAGCTTCTCCTTTGTTACAATCCTTGCCAGCCTCCCCTGAAACCTCCTGAAGTCCTCAAGGCTTCTCAGGGGTCTATCAAGCCCGGGCGATGTGACCTCAAGGGTATAGGAACCAGGCACGGGATCCTCTATATCCATCAGTGCCTCAAGCTGTCGGCTCACACGTTCACAGTCATTGATACCCACACCCCTGTCGCTGTCAATGATCACCCGGACAGTGAGGTTTCCCACCTGTCCTAAGATTTCCACATCAAAGAGTTCAACCCCTGCCACCTCTGTGGCCTCCTTTGCTAGCTCAATCACCTTCTTTTTTATGCTTTCCTTTAAAGCCACGGAGGCTCCAACCTCTGAAAAATAAAAAGAGTGGCCTTACCACTCTAAAATACAATGAAGTTACGAAACAATGCTACCATTTAATTTATCAGTTCCACCTGTAAAAGGTCAAATACCCACTATTTTAAGGATTTAACACCCTCTGGAGCGCCTCTTCCAGTTCCGACAACTTGAAGGGTTTTTTCAGGGTGTATACCCCCTTGAGCCTGAAGTCCTTATCCAGCTCCGGGGTTATATAGGCAGAACATGCAATTATGGGGGGGTGTGTGCCGCTCTCAACAAGCCTGTTTATGAAGGGGGCACCATCACCGGTGGGCATTCTCAGGTCTGAGATAATGAGGTCATAGTTTTCATTCTGTAGTAACAGCTCTGCCTCCTGTGTACTTGAGACCACTGTCACTTCATAGCCCTTCTTTGTCAGGGCACGCTGTAAAAACCACCTTACCAATTGCTCGTCATCTACTACGAGGACCTTCATCTGGACAAGCTCCTGTCCTCCTTGTTTTCAAAGAGTCCGAACTTCTGCATCCTGTACCTCAGGGCATCCCTGGATAGGTTCAAGAGCCTTGCAGCCTTGGTCTGATTACCCCGGGTCTTTTCAAGGGCCTTCATGATCAGTTTCTTCTCAACGAGTTCTATGTCCAGCCCGCCATTGGGAATATCAAAATCAAGATCCCCTGTGTTGCTACCAAGTGCACCCTCTCCCGAGAGCATCTCCACAGGCAGGTGCTCTGGTTTTATATACTCATCACTCTCCAGTATCATCACCCTCTCAATGATGTTCTTTAACTCCCTCACATTGCCCGGCCAGTAGTATTCCAGGAAGATCTTCTCCGTTTCCCTGGTTAAGCCCTTGAAGTTTTTCCTGAACTCTTTATTATACTGAGTAATGAAGTATCGTGCAAGAAGTAATATGTCCTCACCCCGTTCCCTTAGAGGGGGGAGATTGATGGGTACGATCTTTAACCTGAAGTAGAGGTCCTCACGAAAATTGCCGTTTTTCACCTCGCTGTCAAGATTCTTGTTGGTTGCAGCTATGATCCTCACATCAACCACTATGTCCTTTACCCCTCCTATCCGTTTGAATGTCTTGTTTTCAAGTACCTTAAGGAGTTTTGCCTGGGTGTTCAACTTCATGTCCCCAATCTCGTCAAGGAAGATACTGCCCCCGTCGGCAAGCTCAAAAAGCCCCTTCTTGGTGACCTTGGCATCTGTAAAGGCACCCTTCTCATACCCAAAGAGTTCGCTCTCTATAAGGCTCTCCGGGAGGGCAGTACAGTTGATCTCCATGAAGGGCTTTTCAGCCCGTTTGCTCTGGTAGTGTATGACACGGGCCACAAGGTCCTTACCTGTGCCACTCTCACCCTGCAGCAGCACCGTGGAGGCATCAGAGCGTGCAACCTTCTGGATCATGTCAAAGACCTTCTTCATTGCTTCAGACTCTCCGATGATGTTGTCAAAACCATACTGCAGTGTCAGCCTGCTCTTCAGATGGGTAATCTCCTTTCTCAGCGAAACCGTCTCAAGTGATTTTTTCAACAGGAGGTTCAGCTTATCCATATTGAATGGTTTTTCAACAAAATCATAGGCCCCCATCTTTATTGCCTTTACCGCGGTCTCAATGTCTCCATATGCTGTTATCATGATAACTATTGAGTCCCTGTCAAGCTCTTTCAGTTTTTTCAGTACATCCATCCCTGACATATCAGGCAGGTGAATATCAAGGAGGGTGATATCAGGCATGTCTTCCCTGAACTTTTCAAGCCCCCTGGCACCGGTGTCGGCAGATACAACCTCGTATCCCTCTTTTTGCAGGTTCTGCTCCAGTGACCAGCGGAGCAACTTTTCATCGTCAACTATAAGAATACGGGCCCTGTCCAATAATCCTCCCCTTCTCGGGTTTCTTCCGTTATTATAGAATATTAGACATGTTTTATAAAAGGACTACTTTACAGAATTTCTCAGAATTCTAAATGAACCCTTATCAGGTCCTCTAAAACTATAGAAAAAGACATATCTATTCAAAACAAATCCCTATCAAGGCAGGGCACCTCATAAAAATAAGCCAACCACAGGATTAAACAATAAAGTAACCTCTTTTTTATCGTTATACACTAAAAAAAGTAAAGAAACAAACCCTATAGGCCCAGAGAGTGGTGAAGAATGCCATGATGAACCACCTCTTTATACTCCGAAAAATCTGCGATTTTTCGGAGGCATCTGCTTACTGCTTACTGTTCACTGCTTACTGCTCACTGTGAATAAGGTGTGGTGCTTATTTTTCTTCGGCACCCTGCCTTGGTTATGATATATAGAATTATTTTGGACGCTACTGAGAAAAAGACAAGATGAATGCACTTCAGGTCTCCTTTGTCAGGGGCATCTTTACTATGAATGTTGTTCCCACCCCCAGCTGGCTCTCAACATCCAGGGTACCACCGTGAGCCTCAACTATGTTCTTGCTTATAGAGAGTCCAAGGCCTGTACCTGTATGCTTTGTGGTGTAGAATGGCTTGAAGACATCCTTTATTCTGTCAGGTGGTATGCCGAATCCGGTATCACTTATCTTGACTACCAGTTGATCAGCATCCTTATGCAATTCCGCTCTGAGTTCTCCACCCTCAGGCATGGAATGTATTGCGTTTATCATGATATTCAGGAACACCTGCGTGAGCTGCTCAGGGTCAGCCCTTATTATGACCTCTGAAGGCCGGAAATGGACCTTAACGTTCTGCTTCTCGGCCTTGAGACGGATAAGGTTGATGGACCTCTCTATGACAGAGCTGATATCAACGGGTATCATCTTCGGACTGACAGGCTTTGCAAATGTGAGGAGGTCTCTCACGGTCTTGTCAAGCCTTTCTATCTCTGAAAGGATGTCAGTAACGATCTCCTTCTTTGAATCATCCTCTTTCAGTTCCTCGGCAATCACCTGGATTGCCCCGCTTATGCCTGCAAGTGGGTTCTTTATCTCGTGCGCAATGGCAGCTGCAAGTTCGCCAAGCGTTGCCATCCTTTCCACCCTCTGCATCTCTTCTATGTGACAGCGTCTAATCTCCTCATGGGCACGTTGCAATTCTTCAACCATTGAGTTGAAGGAAATTGCCAGTCTTCCTATCTCATCACCCCTCTGTTCGTCAACCCTTACAGAAAGGTCACCATCCTGGACTTTCTTCATCGTCTTTATCATTGACTCAACCGGCTTTGTTACAAGGAGACTCGTTGCAATTGTCAATGCAAAACCAAGGGCCAGAAGTGTGAGTACTGAAAATATGGTCGTTCTTA
Source organism: Nitrospirota bacterium (assembly GCA_011321725.1). Classification (GTDB taxonomy): domain Bacteria; phylum Nitrospirota; class Thermodesulfovibrionia; order Thermodesulfovibrionales; family JdFR-85; genus JAADHP01. The sequence continues at coordinate 28,159 of DROX01000180.1, forward strand.
TCCTCAGGGTCCTTATCCTGCTGGCGGTCTTCATCGTGGAGACCTCAACATCAAGAACCCCCCTTATCTTGTGGTCGCTTCCATGACACCTCTGGCAGGGCTTCTCGTTATGGATAGGTACAAGCATTGAATAGACCAGTTTGTTGCCTCTTTTGTGGGAGAAGACCTCAGGGCCAGACTGGGTCCTGTATTTCTGGATATCCTCATCGTAGATCCTGCTGCCTATCTCGCCAGGCACCGAGGAGGCAACAATCCT
>DROX01000181.1 GCA_011321725.1 Nitrospirota bacterium
GTGTTCAGACTAAGGGTATATATACCGTCAGGGATTGTTTTTGATGAGGATGTGGATTTCCTCAGGGCCCAGGACTCAACAGGCACCTTTGGAATCCTGGGCAGGCACACGGACTTTCTTACCATCCTGAAACCCACCGTGGTCATAATAAAGCAGGGTGGGAGAGAACTCTACCTGGCTGTAAAGGGTGGCATATTCTCTTTTCAGGACAATACCGCCAGGATTACAACCGAGGCTGCCATGGTGGGGGACAGCCTTGAGGAGTTGCATGAACTCGTCAGGGAAAAATTCATGAAAGAGTCGGAACGTGAAAGGGCGCTTGGTGAGACCATCAGAAACATGGAAAAGGGTTTCCTCAAAAGACTCATAGAGCTTGAGAGGGAGTATGGCTAAAAAGAGCGAGGAAGAGGAGTTTGTTGAGAAGATAAAGGAACACTCAGGATTCCTGAGCCGGTTCAGGGGGAAGGGAGTGCTCTGGCATTCCATTGCAACCTTTGGTGTGATCGGCTGGATGATAGCAATGCCAACTGTCCTGGGAGCCTATCTTGGCAGATACCTTGATTCAAGGCTAACAGGCCCTGAGGGTATATCCTGGACCATCACATTTATTATGATAGGGCTTGCCATAGGGATTTACTCTGTATGGAGGTTCTTTTTCTACAGGGGACATTAAGAAGATTTTCAACAATGAGGAGTTGCCATGATCGGTAGATATATAGCCTTTATTATTGGTGGGCTCATTGCAGGCCTTCTCTATTACCACCATATCTGGATTGAGATTCAGGGACTTGGACAGGGAAAAGGGAACCCTGTTTTTACATTCTGGTTCAGGTTTGCTGCCCTCGCCCTGCTGCTTACGGCCATATTCAATCTCCTGCCAGGTGGCACGCCTGCCTTTGTCATCGGGTTATTCATTGCAAGACCTCTTTATTTCTACATGAACAGAGAGAGGGTGTTCAGAGGCAAAGATGCAGGATAGCATTTTCTCAGAGGTGGTCATAAGGATTGGACCAGTTGAGGTAACAGAGGCTGTGGTTACCTCCTGGGCGGTGATAGCGGTGCTTACCCTTATCAGCTGGTTACTTACAAGAAGGCTCAGGCTCTGGAACCCCGGCAGGGTTCAGGTTGTGCTTGAGGCCATAGTGGAGAGCATATCAAACACCATAAGGGTAACTATAAATGCCGAACCATGGCCCTTTGTTCCGCTCATAGGTGGCATGTGGCTATATATCGGTCTTTTAAACCTTGTAAACCTCCTGCCAGGGCTGCATAATCCCACAAGAGACCTTGCCACCACATCAGCGTTTGCCACCATATCCTTCATGTCAGTTCACTACTATGGTATAAAACACAATGGATTGAAAAGGTACCTTAAACATTACATAGAGCCTGTCTTTATCCTTGCTCCCTTTAATGTCTTTGGAGAACTCTCAAGATCAATGGCTATGGCTATAAGGCTCTTTGGAAATATGTTAAGCTGGGAGATGATTGTGGCGATACTGCTGCTTCTGGCGGGGTTCCTGGTGCCTGTGCCGCTGATGATCCTCAGCCTGGTGGGAGATCTCATACAGGCCTACCTCTTCGGAGCACTGACCCTTGTCTTCATAGCTGGCAGTATCCAGAGCATTGAGAGGAAGGGATTTATTGTGACGGAAACTTTGAAATGACAGGGAGAGGAAGACCGTGCTCCCACAGGCCGGTCTGTAGATCCCCCGGTCAGGTTGGGAAATGACAATGAAGAGAAACCTTACATCCTATGCCATAGAAAGGAGGATTTCTGATGGATGGATTAACCCTGGTAATTGCAGTAACAATCTTCACGGCAGGCATAACCATTGCCATTGGTGGCTACGGCCCTTCAAGGGGTGAAGGAGAGGCTCTGACAAAGGCTATAGAGTCCATTGCCAGGCAGCCCGAGGCAACAAACCAGATCATAAGGACTCTTTTTGTTGGTATGGCCATGGTGGAATCCGTTGCCATCTACTGTCTCGTCATCTCCCTTATAATACTATTTGCCAATCCTTTGCTTGGTTATCTTTTGAAATAATATTTACAACCGCAGTTCAAAGGAGATTTTGATAGAGAGACAAAAGACAGGGTGCAATACAGTCAACAGTCAGAAGTGAGGGGTCGGATTACAAACATTTGGAGAGGTTAATGTTTAACTGGTGGACCTTTTTCTTCCAGATAATCAACTTTGTTGTAGTGGTCTACATACTCTACAGGGTATTATTCAGGCCTGTGAGGGATATGATATTAAAAAGAAGGACAGAAATTGAGAGATCACGTGCGGATATTGAAAAAGAGAGATCTGAAGCTGAGGCACTGAAGAAAGAGTTTGAAGAAAAACTAAGAGAAGTTGA
>DROX01000182.1 GCA_011321725.1 Nitrospirota bacterium
CTATACTCAGAGACCTCGGGTTGAAGGCCATGGCAAGGCCAACAAGGAAAACCAGCCCAAACCCAATGATGGAAATATGAGAGAGTATCTGCAAATCTTCAGGATTAAACATACCTGCAACTTCTCCTTATAATGTCTTAAAATCAAGGAAGGCGATTGGTCTAACCGCCTTCCCTGACAAATTAAAGTGGCTTTCCAAGCCCTGCATCTTTCAGTTTCTCAATATCCACGCCTCGGCCTGAACAGCAGTCAGCCAGGCTGCCGTCAATCACCACAGCAGGCACTGAACGGATACCGAGTGATCTTGCCCTCTCTGCGACCTCAGCATCTTTCATATCCAGTATGGAAATGTCACAGAAGGGACATGCTGCCTCCCTGATCTGTTTCACTGTTTCATCACAGACAGGACAGCCAGCGGTAAAGACCTCAATCTTTCTCTTTGCAGTCATTGCAAACACCTCCTTTCATTTTGAATTCTCTTCATAGTATAATCCCCGTAGTATGGTACGGAGTCAAGCCTTTTCTGTACACCCTGGAATTTAGTTTTTTTGACTTCTTTTAAAGTATAATTTATAGGAAAACTTGAGGGAGGTTTCCTATGAGATACATTGCCTATATCTTTCTAATCATACTCCTGGTAACAATTGTAATGATCACATATGTTAATCAGGATGAGAGGATAATCAGAGGGAATGCCTTTCTCAGGGTGAATGAGCGTGTCATTACTAAGGATGAATTCAACAGGCTCTTCAATGAACAAAAGCGGTCTCATGTTGACAGAGACGAGTTCATAAATTCTCTGATCACAAAAGAACTACTCATCCAGGAGGCCAAGAGGCTGGGGATTGACCAGGAGGAGGCCTTTCGCAGGGAAATCCAGGACTTCTACGAACAGTCCCTCATAAAGACCCTGCTGGACAGAAAGTTCTCAGATTTCAATATAGAGGTTACAGATGATGAAGTGGAGAATTATCTCAAGGCCATGAACAAGACCCTATATATCAGCGTATTTTCTTTCAAGACAAAGGAGGAGGCTGAAAAGGGACAACTCAAGAACGGCCAGACCAGGGTGGTAGCCTTCATGGACCTATCTCAGAACCTGAGATATAAGCTACTGAACCCCGAACCAGGACTAATCACGCCTCCCATTAAGGCAGGGGGAAATTACATTGTTATCCGCGTTGATAGGGTGGTTGAGGAGAGGCTTCATGTCACTGCATCTGAAGAATACAGGAAAAAGATCAGGAGACAGTTGCTGGAAGAAAAAAAACGACAGGCAGTTGAAGACTGGATTACCTCATTAAGGAAGGGGGCACGAATAGACGTATATGATGAACAAAGTGAGGAGGTCAAAAAATGAAGAGGACCTGGAGGAGAAGAAACTACTTTATAAAAAAAGATCTTCAGGGAAAATACGTCTTTATGTTTTTTATTTTTGTTGTCCTTGGCAGCATACTCTTTACTGTACTTTTTGCACTCCTTTCATCTCATACCCTCACGGTGGTCTATGAAAGAAACAATCTCAGGATCGGCCTGACACCCATGATACTGTTGAAGGAGATCATCAGGGCCTACTGGCTTTTCATTATCTCCGGAGGTCTTCTCGTTGCACTGACAGCTGTCTTTGTGACCCACAGATTTGCAGGGCCTGTATACAGATTTGAGAAGACCCTTGAGGACCTGATAGAGGGACGATTGAACTTCCAGATCAGATTGAGAAAGAGGGACGAGGCCAAGGAACTGGCCGAGAGATTCAACAAAATGATAAATCTCTACTCCACACGATTAAAGGAAATAAGGGAATTAGCCGATAAGATTAAGAGGGAGTTGAACACCCTCCAAAAAGGTGATGTTATCACACTTTCAGGGGATGCCCTTGATTCCCTGTTGAGGACAGTGAATGAGTTAAGAATGAAGCTGGACTATTTCAAGACAGACCATGAATGAACTTTATGCGATTTATGAATATAATACTCCTTTTTGTTGTGGTCCTGTTAATACCATCCCAGGCTTTCACTGAAGAGATCAAGACCCGCTACACAACTATTATTTACAATAGCACGGATCAGCTGGATAATTTCAATGACAATATAATCACAGGGGGATTGTCCTATTTTTTTCAGAGACAAGACAGTGTAACTGTGAAGGATGAGATAGTATCCAAGGTTGATGGGCTTGTTGAACATGTTGAATCAATACTTGAGATGTACCCTTCAATGATGCATTTCAGGATAGTGCTTCTTGATGATGACAATGAGGTGAGGGCTGTCTATCGCAGGCAGTACAATAAGAGTGTGAACTACATAGCCTTCTATTCCCCGCAGGAAAAGACGGTGTATATATCCGTAGATGATGTAGAACTTCGTGTACTCGCTCATGAAATAGCCCATGTTGTTATTGACCATTACTTTGGAGTGGCTCCGCCCGTTAAGATACACGAGGTGCTTGCGCAGTATGTGGAAAAACATCTTGAGGATTAAGGCACCTGCTCCACAAGCCTTCCCAGGGCTTTCGATGCAATCCTGTTCCGGGGATCAACAAGCAGTACCTTCCTGTATTCCTCAACAGCCCTGTAGCGGATACCCATCCGCTCATATAAGCGGGCAGCGATTAAATGAAGCGATGCATTTTCCGGAAAGAGTCTGATTGCCTTTAACACCACTCTCAAGGCATCATTGTATCTCCTCCTATGGTAATAGTAATTGTATATCTTCAGGAACTGATAGGGCCTGCTGTTGTTTGCATCGGCAAGCTCAAGGGAAAGATTGATAATCTTATCAGCCATGTCTGTATTGCCTGTCTCTATCAGGTAATCTGCATATTCCATGCAGGCAATAAAACTCTCGGGTATCGCCTCAGCTATTTCCTCTTCCTCAAGACCGTTAAGAAGCATCAGGGTAATGAATTTTTTTGTCTCCCTGGGAGCAAACATTATTGCCCTTCTGACAGTCATGACCCCCTCTTCAATCCGTTTCTTCCGGAAATAATATCCTGCAAGGGTGAGATACACCTCGGGGTTTGACCTGTCAACCTCAAGGGCCTGATTCAGGATTCTCTCTGCAAGATCATCCCTTTGCACCCTTGCAAGGAGCCCCCCAAGGTCAACAAGATAATGTGAACTAAAGGGACTGACCTCAAGGGATCTCAGATAGTACCTGAAGGCCCTGTCCAGTTGCTGTTCTTCCTCATATATCCGGGCTACAATATGATAGTACAGTGGCTCAAGTGGATCAAGGGAGGCTGCACTTAAGGCTGCCCTAAGGGCAGCTGGGGCATCATCTTCTCTGACCACCACCTCAGCCCCTGCCAGGAACCTTCCCATCTTTGCCTTTGCAGCAAAGACACCTGTATTGAAAAGTACTATGACACCGAGGAGGAAGGCAGGAACGGGAATGAAAACCCTCCTGTTGACCTCCAAGGGCCTGAGATAGGAACCGCTTATGGTGGATTGGTTCTGGAATCTTGTATGACTGAATGAAACAAGCAGTGAAAGAAGGAAGAAAAAATATAGACCATTGGCACCGATATGGAGGTTAAAATCTGTAATACTATGTATAAGGATTGCCACTGTGCCGGCAAAGGCCCCTGCGGTAAGGAGACGTGACATCCTGTCTCTCCTGCTGGCAGCCTTTCTCAGGGATCTATAAATAACAGTGATAACAAAAAAACAAAACAGGATAGTTCCTGTCAGCCCTATATCTGTAAGTAGTTCTATGTAGTCGTTATGGGCATGGTCAACGATCCTGTCGGAAAAGAAACTCCTTACAGCAGGATATGCAAAGAGGTAGGTCCCTGCACCTGTCCCGGTCAGGAGATAGTCCCTTATTATTCCAAAGGAGTCAGACCAGATGGTTAATCTCAGTTCTTCAACAGTACCACTCTGTGGTCTCAGTCTTTCAAACCGCTCCACGATAGGCTCCCATCCAAACCATCCCACAGAGAAGACTATAACTATAAAAAAAACAATAACAAAGGATGCAAGTCTTCTCTGACCCTGTTCGTTGAAAAAGAGCACACCCAGGAGTATCATTGAGAGAGAAACACTGATTATGCCACCCCTTGAAAGGCTCAGAAAGATGGAAGTTGCCATGACTATGCAGAAGAAACCAAGCTGCATATGCATATTGGCCCTCTTCTGTGTCATAAACTCAACTAACCTGTCCTTCAATGATCCGTATCTTATGGATGGTCTTTGCAGTATGAAGTAGCTGAATACTACAGGCAGCACCATCTCCATCAGCCCTGCATAATGGTTCCTGTTCACATAGGGACCAAAAGGCGACGAGCTGGATGGCGGGGTTCTTATCCACAGGAGCCTTCCGTTACCAATGAGGGACTGTAGAATCGCCTCAATGGAGAGCAGAAAAAAAAACACCGAAAGGAACGAAAGGAGCTTCCTCACCCTTTTCTGGCTGTCAAGCAGATTAACAGAGAGCAGATAAAATCCTGCATATGATGAGAACCTGAAAACCTCTTTAAGGGTTTCCTTCCTTTGAATGCTGAGAGACAGCCAGCTTCCATCCATATCCATAAGCGAGTTCCTATAAAACTCGTACAGGGAAGGAGAAAGAACCCTTATGACCACTGCCGGAAGGGGGATAATCTGGATAACAAGATAACTGAGAAATACCAACAGAAGTATGAACCCAGGTGGAAAGTAGATATACCTTCTATTTGACAGAAGGACCAGCAGAGCAACAAAGATGGAAATCTCCATTATTCCCACAGACCATGCCTCTACAGTACCAAAGGCAAGGGGAGAAAATACTAGAACAAAAAGAAAGGTATACCAGGGAAGCCTTTTCATAAAGCCAGATTGCTGATAACCCTCCTGGGGTTGTCCTTAACAAGCCTCTCCGCTGCCTCGCTACCCACTATTGTCTTTGCAATCTCAAGCCCTTCTGACATTACCGGCCTACGGTATCTCTTTGAATGGGCATCTGTTGCGAGGAAGTGGACCATTCCCTTCTTCAGCAGATAGGTGGAGCACTCTTTTGGTTCTGGTCCAAAGCCCCCTGAAAGACTCTCCGCAGTGATCTGAATCAATGCCCCTGTTCTGATAAAATCCATGAGCGTCTCTGGAGCCGAAAGGACGGTGGGATTCCTCTCCGGATGAGTCAGGATCGGAACGAATCCCTTTCTGATTATCTTTTTTATCAGGGTCATGAAGAGTGATCTATTGAAGTATTGTGGAGGCTCCAGGAGCAGGTATCTTGTGTTATTTATAGTATATTCAGTGGGGTTTGTCAATGCTATGTTTGATGAGATGTCAGCACCATAGAGTATATCTACAGAGACTCCATTGCGATCCAGTGCCTTTTTCAGTTCTGCAATGCGCTGGCTGATCAATTCAGAGGTTATGTCTCTGTCTCTCACATGGGGTGTGGCAACTATTGTTTCTATCCCGTCCTTTTGAGCGATCAGTGCCATCTGAACCGACTCTTCAAGGTCCGTGGGGCCGTCATCTATTCTGTGCAGGATATGACAGTGTATATCAATCATCTCATGGAGAATTTGCCTCTGCCCTTAAATAGTCACCACTGACATAGCCGATCACCTTCTGTTTGTCAGCCTTTGGCCCGCTTCCCTGTGGATACAATTCATACCAATTATCTTTAACTGCAATGGCATAGACAGCCTCGCCCTTTTTAAGCCTTCCCACTACAGGTGAAAGAACAGAAGGGTTCTTTCTTATATTCAGCAACTCTGTGGTTACAATATATCGCTTGATGAGTGGAGGGCTATCATTAGCGGTTTCCCCGGTCTCTGACAGATCTTTATACCCTGGTTCTTCCGGGCGCTGCCTTTCATCAGCAATCACAGCCGTGCCTCTTCTTTCCAGATTCCCAGACCTGACAGGTGTACCGGGATTACCAGCCATCACATAGGATTTTATAATTATTGCCAGAAGACCCAGAATAATGACTAACAGAGGAACATAAAGCCATCTTAACCTTCTCATGCCTTCAACAGGTCTTTCCTTGATCTCCTGAGGATCATCGGAATAGTAGTTATAGTATCTGTAGTAGTAATATTCACCTCTCTTCATGTCTATAGCATTTATTACTATCCCTAAGAGATTTGCCTTCATGTCTGATATGGATTTTATTGATCTCATGGAGAGTTCATATGTTGTCTTCCCACCCCTTGTTACAAGAAGTACACCATCCGTCATCTTCCCCATTACCAGGCTGTCTGATACGGTCAGCACAGGGGGTGAATCAATTATAATCACGTCAAAACTCCCCCTGAGTGTCTCCAGCAGTTCTTTCATCCTTTTTGAACCAAGCAACTCTGATGGATTGGGTGGTATAGGACCGGATGGAATAACGCTGAGATTAGGAAGGGGACCCTCCCTGATGATATTAATATCCGAACCTCCGGCAAGGTATGTGCTGAGCCCTTTGTCATTTCTGAGGGAATATATTTTATGGATGCGGGGCTTTCTGAGATCTGCATCCATAAGGAGAACGGAGTATTCGGATTGTGCAATAGCTGTTGCAAGATTTATTGCGGTAACGGTCTTCCCCTCTTCAGGACCTGTGCTCGTTATAAGAACCGTCTTGGGAGGTGCCTCAGCAGAAGAAAGCAGCAGTGATGTCCTGAGCACCTTGTAATCCTCTGCAAAGGATGAACGGGGCTCTTTCAATACAATATCTTCTATGGTCTTTCCTTTTTCCTTCAGTAGAGGAATCACCCCAAGCACGGGTTTGCCCAGCCGCGCCTCGGCATCGTCAGGGGATTTTATGGTGTTGTCCAGGTATTCAATAAAGAATGCAATCCCGATCCCCCCGAAGAGGCCGACAATGATACCCAGGAGCAGGTTCAGCGCCTTCCTTGGCTTTACCGGGCTTTCTGGGATCTCCGCCTTTTCAACTATCCAGACATTCACAGGCTGTATCTTCTCTGTAACGCTCTGCTCCTTTATCTTCTTCATCAGTGCATCATAGAGCTGCCTGTTTGTCTCCACCTCCCTCTTCAGGATGCCGTACTGTATGAATTTCTCGTTCAGATCCAGGGCCTCTGATTTTGTACGTGCAAGAAGTGCCTTCAGGTCCCTCTCCTTTGAGAGTGCAAGTTCATAATCATTCTTTATTGAATCTATGACCCTCTGTATCTCCTGGGTCTTTCTCTCCTTCAACACCTCGAGTTCGCTTACAGCCCTTTTCATCACGGGATGTTTATACCCATACTTTTTTGAAAGCTCCATTATGTTCTGCTCAGCCTTTAGTATCTGTTCCCTCAATGACTGGACAGTTGGATCAGAAGCAATGGCAGGCATGGTTTCGGCCTTTTCAGGGTGCTTTCTGTACTTCCTGACCCTCCTGTATAGGACCTCAAGCTCCTTTCTCTTTGTCTCTGCCTTGACAAGCTCGGTACTCAACTCTGCAAGTTTCTGGGGGATGACAGTCACCCTGTTTTCCAGTGTAACTATATCGTTCTTTTTCATATACTCCTGGAGGGCCTTCTCAGATCTTTCAAGCTTTGCCTTTTCCTCCTCAGCCTTTTTTGTCATCCACTGCAGCGTATACCTCGAGGCATTCATCTTCATCTCAAGGATCTGTTCCATATATGCACGTGCGGCAGCATTTGCAATAGTTGCGGCAAGTCTGGGACTTGTAGATTCATAGGAAATTTCAACTATCTTGCTGTTTTTTATTGGCCTTACCGATATCCCGCTGCTTATGGTTTTTACGATAACTTCTGAGGGATTCTTATCGTTTGCTTTTTCCGGAACATCTTCATTATTGCGCACAAAGAGGGAGAAAAGATTCCCGGCCCATGCCAGCACATCTGATATAAAGGAATCCCCTCTTTTATCAAGACTGAAGAAGAGATCAGGATTTTTGTCATAACCCAACATTTTGACAACACGTTCTGCTACAGAGACACTTTTTATAAGCTGATACTGGGTCTCATAGAACTCGGGGTCATAGGGCAGATAATAGGTCCTCTCAAGGTCTGCGGGAGCCCCCCGCTCAATGAGTATCTTTGTTGATGCCATATAAACAGGTTGGGATGAGAGCGTGCCTATAAGGACAAGGGTAAAGACTATTATGAAAAAGGTGTAGACAGAATATCTCCTCTTGTCTATAACCTTCAGATAGTCTCTCAGATGTATCTCACGCTCCTGCATATCAGAAGAAACTCTCCGGAACAACTATTACATCATCAGGCATAATGGGTTCATCCATATTCACCTTTTCAAGTACCACCTCTTTGTTGTCCTTCTTCCTTATGATCTTTACCCTGCTTGTGGATGCCTTATCGGTGAAACCACCTGCCATGGTGATCGCCTTTATTACAGTTGTGCCCTCTTCATATCTGTAGGCATCCGGCTTCTTAACCTCACCAGTAACATAAAATAGGCCTGCCTTTGAAATAAATATACTGTCCCCATCCTGGATGCTGATGTCAATAGAGGTATCTCCTTCCTCAATGAGTTTCCTGAGATCAATAGTGATGACCCTGTTTCCCGTGGGTGTCTTTCTCTTTATGATCGCCCTGTCTCCTGCATCCTTTGTGAGCCCTCCGGCCTTTGATACAAGTTCAAGAAATGTTGTATCACCCTCCAGTTGATAAAGCCCCGGGTTGTTGACCTCACCCATAATGGTAGCCTTTTTGCTCCTGAACTCCTCAATGAAGACCGTAACCTGGGGATTAACAATATATCCATCAGCCAGCATGCGGGCAATCTTCTTGGAAACCTCGGAAACAGTCAAACCCTTTACCTTCACCTGTCCTATAAGGGGAAAGAGTATGCTCCCCTCCCCGCTTACCCTTGCAACTGTTGTGAGATCAGGATGTTCGTACACAGTGATTTTAAGAACATCCCCCTCTCCCACAATATAATCCTGTGCAAAGGAATAGGGACAGAACAGGAATGTCAATATTATTATAAAACCAAGGCCTTTAAACATGATAACCTTATGTATAAAACCACGAGAATATCCGGGATAATCTCTATTTTATAACAGAGGGCTGGCAATACACAACACCGGACCAGTTACAACTATATTATAATTTTTATAAAGACCCGGTTACACGAAAGAAAACCGTGTTGTTAGTGTAATCAAAGTCCGAGAAATTAGAATCCCTCTTTGTGTATATGTAGCCAAGGTCAAACTTTAACCAGTCCCTGAAACCGTAATCAAAGGCAACTGAAGCCCTGTATATATTGTCCTTACGCTCGTCCGTCTTTCCACCAAAGGTTAGTTCACCCTTGTATTTGTCATGCTGGTAAGACAGGTCAATAGCACTGCTTATCTTTGAAGTAAGTCTCTGCAGATACTCTGCGGTAATTGAGTGTGTCAGTATGTAATCTGTTACAGATATATTGGTCTCATTTGTCCTTCTTGTTCCTATCAGTTTAAGGGAGGTCTTTGGAGTAAAGTTATGTTCCAGCTGCAGTTCAAGAAATAGCTCCCTTGCTGTATCAATGTCACTGTTCTCAAAGTCCTTTATACCATAACCAGCCTTTGCTGTACCCCGTGATTTACCCGTTATTTCCCACTGAAGTCCACCAAGGAAGTGATGCTCAACACTATCATCAAGGATCCCCTTCCTGTAGTGAATATCCAGATAATCATACTCCACAAATGCCGATGTCTTTGGCAGGAACTTGTAAAAAAGATAGGTGTTTATGGAATTATCAACCCTGTCACGAAAATCATTCCTTGTGTCCTTGTAGTTTACATAATAATTGGAATAGTCAAGCCTGATCCTGAATCTCCTGCTTATATCATAGGATGCAGTTATACCGGCAAGATTGGTATTGTACTTATCCAGCTCGGTTGAGACACCCGTTCCTCTCTCGTCATGGGTCTTTATGAACTGCTCATAGAGATCAACACTCAGACCTCCCCTGAAATTGTACTGGAAAAGACCCTCAATCTTATGGTTAATCGTATTTTCAGAGGAGTACTTCTTGAACTGCTCTATATCAGCTGTATAGAGGAGATAAGTCTGGTACCTCCTTGGGAAACGTTTCCGTAACCTTGTTGTACTCATCCCACCAGGTGTAACGGAAGATGTGGTCAGTTCAAACAACTGCTCTTTTATACGCGGAACAGAAAGCCATATACCCGGAGAGATCACCGCAACATAATCATCCTTCTCATCATCATTTGTATTGAATACATTGTCAGTATAATATCCTGTGATTGAGAGAAAAGGATGGAAATACCCCCCTCTCCTCTCAAAGATTTCACCGCTGATTCCTTCCTCACCAATGGGTTGTTCTGCTGCTGTTTTTTCAGATTTCATCTTTGTGGATGAGGCAACAATAAAGGCATCCTTATATCCACTGGCTGCAAGCACCTGTTTTAATTCCTCTGCTTTTTTGTATGATTCGGTACTACCGCACCTTATCTTGATATAACCTGATTGCTGGATGTCAAAACACTTGATACCCTGATCGGAAAGCCTGCTGATTGTGTCTGCCACCCCCTGTCTGCCGGATAGTGATGCGATCTGTACGGTATAAATGGCATCTGAAAACTGTGGAGAGAAGAGGATAGACAATAAACAGACCAGTATTATTCTGCTGAGTATCCTCATTGTACCCCCTATATTTCTGGAAATATTATTGTGGCAGGTGTTGATTATCTCCTGTCAGAATGTATAAGGACTGACCATCCCCCCACCACCTCTTCCTCCAGGCATTCCTACATGGATGGGTGCAGGTCCTGCTGGTGCCGGGGTAAAACCTAACCCTGCCAGGCCCTCTCTTCTCAGTATTGAGGCTATCTCTTTGGGATCAATACCCGCATCTCTTGCACATCTTGTTACCACATCAGGTGTGGCACCTGCCTCAAGGGCGCCTTTTATGACCTGTTCACTGGATGCTTTTGCATCCACTGCTGCCTTAACGACGGGACAGACTTCATAGCCCATCTGGATAGAGGTCTTTGTAACCTCTTTTGGATTAGCACCCTCAGAGATAACATCCTTAACAACCTCGTAGATGTCCTTTAGTTCCTTATATTTTTGTGAGATCAATTCCTGAAGATTAATGGCCAGGGCTGTGGAGACAAAAAATAGCAGGATAATCATCGTTGTTATCATTTTTTTAATAAACATAAGACCCCTCCACTATTTGATCTTCAAAGAAAACTTTTCTGCATTATATCAGAAAACATCTTAAATGTCAACAAAAATCCTTTCAGGAAAGCATAACAGCCACTTTTATTGACAGAGGTCTCCTACAGATGATAGACTTTCTCATATATGACAGCAAGGGATTGCGTTACACTAAGACCTGAAGGCCCTCTGAAAGGTGAGATTACCGCACCATCGGATAAGTCAATATCTCACAGGGCCATCATCTTTGCATCCATTGGCAAGGGCATTTCAAGGATAAGGAATTTCTTGAGGGCCTCTGACCCCATGAGCACACTCAACGCAATGAGCGCACTTGGTGTAGAAATTATTGACAATATTGATGAGATAGTAGTGCATGGCAGGGGGCTTTATGGTCTGAAAGAGCCGGAGGATATAATTGACTGTGGGAACTCGGGTACCACCATGCGTCTCCTGACGGGGCTGCTTTCAGCACAGAAGTTCCTCAGCATTCTTACAGGTGATGAATCCCTGAGACAGAGGCCGATGAAGCGGGTGATTACACCTCTTACGGAAATGGGAGCAACAATATACGGGAGGAAGGATAATTCACTCGCACCTGTTGCAATCAGAGGGCAGCAGCTCAGACCCATAAAATACAGATCACCTGTAGCATCAGCCCAGGTTAAATCAGCAATACTGCTTGCCGGCCTCTACATTGCCGGAACAACCACTGTTGAGGAACCCTCAAGATCAAGGGACCACACAGAACGAATACTTCCCACAATCGGGGCCAGTATTGAGGTAGAAAAAAACAGGGTATCCATCAGGGGGCCGGCCGAACTCTCCAGGCTTGACATAACCATCCCGGGTGACTTCTCCTCCGCAGCCTTTTTTCTTGTTGCTGCCACAATTGTGAAAGACTCGGAGATACTGATAAAAAATACCCTTCTCAACCCCACCCGTACAGGGCTTCTGAATGTAATGGAACGTATGGGCGTCTCCTTTGAGATTCTGAATACCAGCGAGGTCTCGGGCGAACCAGTTGGGGATATTCTCTGCAGGTTCACATCTCAACTTAAGGCCACAGAAATCCGCCCTGAGGAGGTTCCCTCCATGATAGATGAGTTTCCCATCTTCTCCGTTCTGGCCACACAGGCTGATGGTGTATCAGTAATAAGGGGTGCCAGGGAACTTCGCGTTAAAGAGTCAGACAGGATAGGTACAATGACTTCGGAACTGAGAAAGTTGGGCGCAGAGATTGAGGAGCTTCCAGATGGCATGACAATAAAAGGTCCTGTAAAACTGAAAGGCGCTGTTGTGGAGAGTCATGGTGACCACAGAGTGGCAATGGCATTGTCTGTGGCAGCGCTTGTTGCAGAGGGAGAGACGAAGATAGAAGGGATATCCTCTGTTGAGATATCATTCCCGGGTTTCTACGAAAAACTCAGAGACCTTGTATCTTAAAAAGAATGTTTTGATTTGACAAAGAAATATCAGATAAAGTATTTTTATAAAAGGAATACCCTGGCCAGGGGTCGGGGTCATTATAGCTTTAAGGATTCGGCATCCTGGCTCTTCAGCATCCCATAAGAGCACAGGGGTTGAAATCTGGTATTTTTCCGCATACAAGGGGAGGTGTTTATGAGTTTAAGAGAGGCTCATAGGTATATCAAAGAGCTTCACAGAAAACAGGAGAACCCTTACCTCTGGCCTGACTTCCTCACTGGACTTCCTGACAGACAGGGGATCCTGAAGAAACTGGATTCTGTTTATCCCAAACTTGGTCAGTACGGCGTTGCCTGTGTAAGAATAGCATCTATCCACCCATACCTGCTGAAATACGGTTATGATCACCATGCAGAGATAATCCAGTGGGCGGCTGCTATCCTGAAGACCGTGTCATCGGAATACAGAGGCTCCTTTGTGGGTACTGCCGGTACCCATGAGTTTGTTCTCATTGCAAGGTCATCTCATATATTTGAGATATTGAAGAAGGCCAACTCCCTGTTCAAGAAAAAGACAAGAAATTACTACTCTGAGGGTGACATAAAAAGGGGATACGTAATAAGCTTCCAGAGTAACGAGGGAGAAACGGTCAGGGTTGGATTTATGCGGCTCGTGGCCGCGGTGGTTACAAGACCTGTGGATGTAGAAAAGATAGACCTTGTACCTTTCCTCTCCAGGATTTGCAACCTTGCAGAGGGTGAAGGAAAAGATATAGAGGAGTTTTCCGAAGAAACCAGTCTCAAGTGACCTTCAGGGTTTTCTCGCTGTTTATCTCCTTCTTCAGGACTCTATTATTCTGGGATCCGCATTACTGTACCTCCCTTTAGAAATGTTTTTTTTTATACAGCCGTTTCATTTTGTTCAATAACTGTTTAATTTATATCACGGTAATTTTACTATATATATACAAACAATTTAATTTGTATTTCAAAGTGTTTCAGAACAATGGCTCGGATATAGTATGTTTTTTAAGATATATTTGTTGTATATCAATTTAAAATAATTGTTGACAAAAGTAATACTATTGTGTATAATTTATCATGCTCAAAAAGCTTTTTTCATCAAGCGTAAGGGCTGATATCCTTGCATTGTTGCTTAACAGCCCTGATGAAAAATTCTATGTCCGCGAGATCTCAAACATATTGCGTAAAAATCCCTCAGGTGTCAAGAGGGAGCTTGACAATCTTGAGAAGATGGGAATAGTGGTAAGCGAGCGTGTTGCCAACCTGAGGTATTTCAAGGCCAACAGAAACTCCCCCCTATTTGGAGAATTAAGGAACCTTATTGCCAAATCCCTCGGTCTGCCGGGAGCCATTAAATCCGTCCTCAGGGCATGTGCTGCAAAATCAGCCTTTATTTATGGACCCTATGCAGAGGGTAAAAGCACTGATACTATTGATTTATTTGTTATTGGCGGCAGTTCCAATCTTAAAAAGTCGCTTGATAATATTTCCGAGGAGTTCAAGGTAAAGATTAATCTCCTCCAGTACAGCGAGGCTGACTTCAACAGACTAAAGAAAGAGCATCCTGAGAGGGTTAATGAAATCCTGAAAGGCCAGAAGATTGTCCTTCTGGGCAGACCATAAAAACCCTTCCCCGATCTGAATCGGGGACAAGTTCTGGGAAGAAAGGGGGTGAGTAGGTATGGCAACAGCCAGGAAGACCACTGCCAAAAAGACAACAGCGAAGAAGTCCACAACTGCCAAAAAGACAACGGCAAAGAAGACCACGGCCAAGAAAACAGCTGCAAAGAAACCTGCTACCAAGAAGACAGCTGCCAAAAAAACCACTGCCAAGAAAGCAACTCCAAAGAAAACCGCTGCGAAAAAGACCGCCGCAAAGAAGGCTACTGCAAAGAAGACGACCAAGAAGGCTGCCACAAAGACTGCTGCAAAAAAGACCACGGCCAAGAAAACAGCAGCCAAAAAAAGAACCACCAAAAAGACCTCAAAATAGTAGATCTGATCGCTGGAGGGGCTACACCCTCCAGCGAAAATTTTTGCTAATCCCTGTTATGCGTAGACAAAAAGACCCTCTGAAACAGAGGGGCTTTGAGAGAGAAACTCCCAGCAATGGGGGGAAGAGATCAGTTTCTTGAGAAACTTTATATGGGAAGAGTGTCCTGCACGTTCAGCTATTATATGCCCATATATGGGATAGCCAAGCAGCGCAAGATCACCAATAAGGTCCAGTATCTTGTGTCTTACAAACTCATCAGCAAACCTCAAGCCACTGGCGTTCAGGACCCCCTTTTCATCTATCACCACTGCATTATCCATGGATCCGCCCTTGGCAAGACCGTTTGCACGCAACAGTTCCACCTGTTTGAGAAAACCGAATGTCCTTGCCGGGGCAACATCGGTTATAAATCTTTCCTCATCAAGCTCCAGCGAGAGGGTCTGGTATTTAAAGACAGCATGTTTGAACTGAAGGGTATAACTGAACTTTCTGCCATTGTAAGGTACAGCCATTATGGATGAATGCCCGTCCTCATGCACAATGGGTTGGGTTATCCTGATATAGGCCCTCCTCTTTCCCTGTTTGGCAATGCCGGCTTTCAGGATAATGGTAACCAGCTCGGAAGAACTACCGTCAAGGATGGGTATCTCGGGGCCGTCAACCTCAATTATCAGGTTGTCTATTCCAAGGCCATTCACAGCTGAGAGGAGATGTTCAACCGTCTTTATTCTTGTTCCGTTGTAACCGATGGTGGTTGCAAAGGCAGTGTCAACCACCGAGTTGATGCTTGCCTTGATCACTGTCTTGCGGTCCGTTCTGATGAATACAATACCGGTGTCGCGTGGTGCAGGCTTTAGGGTCACTGTGGCATGTCTTCCGGTATGCAGCCCCACCCCGCTAAAGGTGATGATATTTTTTATTGTCCTCTGTAAACGCATATCAATTCTACCAGAATTTCTTTTCAAGCAATAAACATACCAGATTATTTTTCTTTGAATATCAGTTTGTTAGACAATGTTTTTTTGCACTAATACAACACCTATGTGTTTTTTTAAACACACCCTAAACCACCTCACCGCCAACAACCATATCAGGAATCCGTACAGTGGGCATGGCATCAGAGACAGGCACACCCTGCCCATCCTTTCCACAAGTGCCGATAGAGAACCCCAGATCACTGCCCAGCATATCAATTGAATTGAGTATTGCTGGGCCGTTCCCTGTCAGTGTAGCTCCCCTGACAGGCTCTCCAATCTCTCCACCATCAATCAGATAACCCTCCTGTACCTCAAAGACAAAATCCCCATTCACGGTGTTTACCTGTCCACCTCCCATCTTTTTCACAAACAGCCCCTTGTCAACAGAGCGTATGATCTCCTGGGGGTCCTCCTCTCCGGGCAGGATAAGGGTGTTGGTCATGCGGGGTATGGGTCTGTGGCGGTATGACTCCCTCCTGCCATTGCCTGTTGAGGTCTTTCCCTCTTTAAGGGCGTTAAGGACATCGTACATATAGCCCTTCAAGATACCCTTTTCAACGAGAACCGTTTTCTGGGCATGGACACCCTCGTCATCAAAGCTGAAGGACCCTCTCTTGTTGGGTATTGTTGCATCGTCAACCACTGTGATCAGATCAGAAGCAACCTTCTGCCCTACCTTCCCTGAATAAACAGAAAGTCCCTGCCCTGCCAGGTCAGCCTCAAGGCCGTGGCCGATAGCCTCATGTATCATTGTTCCGCCTGCCTCAGATGAGATAACCACAGGCATTCTGCCACCGGGGGCCTTTCTGGCTGAAAGCATCGTGACAGCCCTCTTTGAGGCGGCCTCTGCTATTGCCTCTATCGGGGTTTCATCAAAGAGTTCAAAACCGATCAGTCCACCCACAGGCTCATAACCTGTCTGAACCTCGCCATCCTCTGATGCCACAACCTGCACAAGTGCAAGGGTATATACCCTGTAGTCTTCTGCCACATCGCCCCTTGAAGTCATGATCTTTACAGCCTGTATACTGTCCCTGTAGATTGAAAGTACCTGCCTGATCTTGTCACTGTAGCCCCTTGCCACCTCATCAGCCTTTCTTGTAAGGGCCACCTTCCTTTCAGCAGCCACCTCAGAGGGATCAATCCTTATCGGAGATACCACGGATGGCTTCAGGGATGTAAATGCAATTGTAACAGCCTCTTCTCCATGCTTCACTGCACGACTCACAGTATTTGCCAGTTCATAGAGGGACTCGCTGGTCAGGTCATTTGTATATCCGTAAAATGTATGCCCCCCTCTTATCAATCTTATGCCAGCACCACTGTCAATACCCTGGGATATCTTCTCTATCTTTCCATCCTCGTATTGTACAGAGAAGCCTTTCCTTGACTCAACGAATATATCAGCATAATCACCTCCCCTGCTCATGGCCTTTTTCAGTGCAATCTCCAGCACTCTCTCATCAATCATAAGCACACCTCCATTCTGAACTATGAATCCAGTGCATCTTCCGGTTCAGATATTATAACCTTTTTCCACAGGGCTCAAACAGTTTCAGGAAAGGGGTAGAAAGAAATCCTGCCTTTGGGCTATACTATATATTCGTAACACTCTTTACATCCCTGAAAGGAGATTCAGCTATGAAGGTTATATTAAAAGAGGATATTGAAGGCCTGGGTTATATGGGTGATATTGTTAATGTAAAGGATGGGTACGGCAGAAACTATCTGATCCCCAAGGGTCTGGCTGTATATGCAAATGAAAAGAACGTAAGGGAACTGGAACACCACAAAAGGATAATCGCCCAGAAGGTGAGGAAAATAAAATTTGCAGCACAGACGCTGGCTGAAAAGCTGAGTTCAAAGCCTGTCCAGATAAGAATGAAGGCAGGCGAGGAGGACAAGCTCTACGGCTCGGTTACCAACATTGACATTGAAAAGGCATTGAAAGAGATGGGGTTTGATATAGACAGGAGAAAGATCATCCTTGAGGAGCCTATAAAGAGGCTCGGTGAGTATACTGCAAAGGTAAAACTCCACCCCGAGGTTGTGGCTGATTTAAAGATTGAGGTGGTAAAAGAGGAGTAAAAGGGGTTTTTCTAATTGTTTATTTGCTCCGGTACTGTCCGAATCTTCTTTACTGGCACTAATATATCTCCACAATGTTATAAAGGGCATCTCTTTCTACAGGAATCTTACCTGCCCTTTTTATAATATCTATAATCTCTGACTTGTCCATTGAGGATGCTGTCTTTCCTCCTGCAGCGTGTGTTATGTGTTCTTCTATCACCGTACCATCTATATCATCAGCACCGAAGAGCAGGGCTATCTGGGAGAGCTTCTCACCTAACATGATCCAGTAGGCCTTTATATGCCGGAAATTGTCAAGCACCAGTCTGCTTATGGCAATGGTCTTCAGGTCATCAATACCAGAGGGGAATCTGCCGCCGATACAGGTATTCTCCGGGTGGTATGAAAGGGGTATAAAGGCCTGGAATCCCCCTGTCTGATCCTGTAGTTCCCTTAACCTCAGGAGATGATCCACCCTGTCCTCATAGGACTCTATGTGTCCGTATAACATGGTTGCATTTGTCTTAATGCCCAATATATGGGCCTCCCTGTGTATCTCAAGCCACCTTTCACCTGATATCTTCTCAGGACATAGCCTGTCCCTTACCGCTTTGTTGAATATCTCGGCACCCCCACCTGGCATGGCATCAAGCCCCTGTTCCTTCAGGACCCGCAGTGTCTCGGTAAGACCCAGACCACCAAGCCTTGAAAGATAGTCAATCTCCACAGCTGTAAAGGCCTTTATATGAAGTCCGGGAAAGTTCTCCTTTATCTTGCCGAGCATGTCCAGATAATATGAGAAGGGCCACTCGGGATGAAGCCCGCCTACGATATGTACCTCCTTCAGGTCTCCGGCCCCTCGGATCTTCTCAACAATATCCTCAATGGTCAGTTCAAAGGCCCCCACATCACCTTTTGAACGGCTGAAGGCACAGAATCTGCATCTGTTAACACAGATATTTGTTGGATTGATGTGGCGGTTTACCACAAAATAGACCCTGTTGGAGTTGTGTTTTTTTGATACCAGGTCCGCCACCTTCCCGATACTATGGATCTCATCTGATCTGAAGAGCTCAAGGGCATCCTCTGCATCAAGACGCTCGCCAGAAAGGGCCTTATCAAGAATATCTCTGATCATCCGTCAGGTCAGTATTTTTTGGATATGGGATAAAGATGAACCACAATTCTTATTTTAATACAAAAGGCAGGAGAAATTCACTTGTCACCATTGCCTTCCCTGAAGCTACAGAGCCTGTTACGGCCTGTACGCTTTGCAAGGTAAAGTGCCTTGTCTGCATGATCAAC
>DROX01000183.1 GCA_011321725.1 Nitrospirota bacterium
AGAAATGGCAAGGGACATCACAGAGACATACAGGCTCAACGAGGAAAAGAGGATTCTATCCGAATACAACGAATCCCTCCAGAATGTTACAGATATGCCATGTCTTACAGAGAGGCTGACAAGGCTTGGCAGGGAACTGCTCAGGGCTGATGGATGTAACCTGTTTATCTACGACAGAAAGACGGAAAGGCTGAAACTGCTGAACAGAGATGCTGTTGATCCTGCCCTGAGGGCTCACATAGAAGATATGGAGCTTGGTGAATGTGTATCTGTCCATGCCATTGAAAGTGGTGAGCCCTTTGTGGCCGAGTCTCCCGAGGAGTTTCCTGACAGCAGGTTAAAACCTGTCCTTATGGAGGCGGGCATCAAGGAAATAGTGAGCATCCCCTTAAAGGAGGGCAGCAGGGTAGTTGGTGTTTACAACCTTGCCTACAAGGAGGCCTTTCATTTCAGAAGGGAGGATATCCAGTTCTTCAGATTGCTCATGGAGACAATCAACAGGGTCTACCAGAGGATAAGACACTACGAGGAGATAAAAGAGCATGGAGAGAGGCTAACCACGATTATGGAGGTTGTCAATACCATAAACAGGACCACCCTGCTTGACGATGTGCTTGACAGGCTCACATATTCTGTAAAGAGGATCCTTAACTCCCATATCTCGGGTGTACTCCTGTACAGCAATGATAAGAGATCGCTCCATATTGCGTCTGTCAAGGGTGTGGACTTGCCGCCCGAGAGCCTGCCCGTTATTCCTGTTGATGCCTTTAATCTGGAAATCTCAAAGAGGCTGAACAGCTTCTCAAGCATCAATCTCTTCAAGAATGAAGGCTGGAGTCCCCTCTATGATATCGCAAGGCTTCATGGCTTCAGGTCCTTTTATGCAAGGGTGCTCTTTTCAACAAAGGCTGAAAAGCTTGGTATCCTTTTCAGCCTCTGGCGGGACGAGTATCTGCCCAGCCTTGAAGACATTGCCTACTTCAATATATTCTCTGAACATGCGGAGATTGCCCTTGAGAAGGCACTGCTTCAGGCGGAGATAGAGAAGGAAAAAAACAACTGGGAGAACACCTTCAATTCCTTCTCTGACCCCCTGTTCATAACAGACAGGGCCTTCAACATAACAAAGCACAACAGTGCCTTTGCCGGGTTTGCAGGTCATGATGATCTCATAGGTAGGAAGTGCTATGAGGTGGTTCATGGTACGGACAGGCCTGTGGGAGACTGTCCTCACCTGGAGAGTATCCTCCATGGAAAGACCGCCATAAGGGAGTTTTATGATGCCAGGAAGGGAAGGCATTTTGTATATACAACATCCCTTATAAAGGGCTCTGATGGGGATAAGGAGGTGGTTCACCATATCAAGGATGTGAGCTTCCTGCGGAGGCTTGAAGAGGAGCGTGACAGTCTCCTTCACCAGCTTCTTCAGGCCCAGAAGATGGAGGCAGTGGGTAACCTTGCAGGCGGGATTGCCCATGACTTCAACAACATACTCACGGGGATACTTGGTCATACAGAGCTGGCTGAGATGAAGATAGATAAGGACAGCCCTGTAATGGAAAACCTCTCTGTGATCAAGAGGGCGGCAGAGCGTGCAAGGGACTTTACAAGACAGCTTCTCCTCTTCGGCAGAAAGGCACCCCTTGAGAAGAGGGTGCAGGATATCAATTCCATACTGAGGGAGTCCCTGAAGCTGATAAATAAAATGATCGGTGAGGACGTGGAGCTTGAATTTATTCCTGCAGAGGAACCGCTCCTTGTAGATGTGGATGCTGCACAGCTGACACAGGTGATAATGAACCTTTCGGTGAACGCACGTGACGCCATGCCTGATGGTGGCAGACTGACAATTAAGACCGAAAGAAGGGTGGATGAGAAGATGAATCCTCTGGTTGTTATTGTCGTGAAAGACACAGGTGCGGGCATCCCTGAAGAGTTGAAGGAACGCATATTTGAGCCCTTCTTTACCACGAAACCCGAGGGAAAGGGCACAGGCCTTGGTCTCAGCGTTGTCTACTCTGTGGTTGACAGACATGGAGGCTTCATAGAGGTCAACTCAAGACCTGGTGAAGGTACCTCCTTTGAGATATATCTGCCCGAGGTTGATATAAGGAGGGGGTATGTGGCCCAGATAAGAGAGACGGAGGAGATGCCAGGGGGGATAGAGTCCATTCTCCTTGTAGATGACGAGGAGCTTATAAGGGACACAGGCAGGATAATACTTGAGAACCTTGGCTACAGGGTCACCACTGCGAGCAATGGAAGGGAGGCGCTTGAGATCTTCAAGGAGGGGGCTGACCGTTTTGACCTGATTCTCTCTGACCTCATAATGCCTGAGATGAGGGGTACAGAACTCTATGATGAGGTATCAAGGCTGAGGCCGGATGTGAAATTTGTGCTTATCACAGGATATGGGGCATGCCAGCTCAGCCCTGACATGAGATGTCGCATAAAGGCGGTAATTGAGAAGCCCTTTAATATCAAGGAGGTTGCCTGCAGACTGAGAGAAGTCCTTGACGGGAGGGTTTGAAAAACCTGCTATAAAAATCAGGGGAACTTCCTATCAGGTCTTTAAAATCCCTTCTGGAATTGTTTTATAATATCCAGATGAAGGTATTGCTTCATATCTGCTGTGCAAACTGTGCACTTTACCCGGTGAAGAACCTCCAGAAGAGGGGTATAGATTTTGTTGGTCTCTGGTATAATCCGAACATACATCCCTTTACTGAATACAGGATGAGGCTTGAGGCGCTCAAGGAGCTTCAGGATGCATGGAGACTGGAGATTGAATACAAAGACCTGTACGGGCTCAAGGAGTTTGTGCAGAGGGTGGTTTACGATGAGGAAAACCGATGCCAGTACTGCTACACCATGCGTCTTGAGGAGGCAGCAAGGACTGCAAGACAGATGGGGCTTGAGGGTTTTACCACCACACTTCTTGTTAGTCCATACCAGAAATTTGATAAAATTATTGAGACAGGATATATGCTCCAGGAGAGGTATGATATTGAATTCATGGGTATAGACTTCAGGGAGGGCTG
Organism: Nitrospirota bacterium; assembly: GCA_011321725.1. Classification (GTDB taxonomy): domain Bacteria; phylum Nitrospirota; class Thermodesulfovibrionia; order Thermodesulfovibrionales; family JdFR-85; genus JAADHP01. Next base: position 3,042 of record DROX01000183.1, read on the forward strand.
GAAAGAGGGTGTGGCAATCTCCCGTGAACTCGGACTCTACAGGCAGAAGTATTGCGGGTGTATATATTCGGAGATGGAGCGGTACAGCAGGAAAAAGAGCAGGAAACAATAAAGTGGTAGCTTGCTGAGGAGAGATAACCATCGGTGGAACCATTCGGACATATAGGTAAGTTTCTGATTATCACAGGTGTGATAATAATCCTCCTGGGGGTGCTTCTGCTGCTTGTGGGAAAGATCCCCTTTATCGGGCGGCTCCCCGGGGATATCATCATTGAGAGGAAGAATTTCACATTCTATTTTCCCCTTGGTACAAGTATACTACTCAGTATAATACTCTCCCTGCTTTTATGGCTGCTGACAAGGAGATAGGTTCATCACCTCCTGATATCAACCATGTAATCGGTGAGTAATGTCCAAAATAATTGCAGTTTTACAAACCAAGGCAGGGTGCCGAAGAAAAATAAGCACCACACCTTATTCACAGTGAGCAGTAAGCAGTGAGCAGTTGATGGGTGGATGGGTAGATGGGGGGATGGGTTAGCAGTGAGCAGTTAGGAAGGCACCATGAAAAATCGAAGATTTTTCATGGCTGAGAGGTGGTTCATCATGGCATTGTCTAAAAGGGTTAAAGGGGTTAAGGGTTGCAGGGTTCAAGGGAAAGGAT
>DROX01000184.1 GCA_011321725.1 Nitrospirota bacterium
GGATTTATGAACATTCAGGGCTGATTGATGGCCAGAAGTCTGTGAGTATATTTACGGGTACCGACCTTCAGAGCCATATCCTTTATATCGGGGAGAAGGATCTATTGAATATAAAGAGTGCACGAATCCTGTTGAGAATTACAGGGAAAGGGGTTGATAAACTTGCTGAGACAGGATATGTTCAGTGGGAATACATAGCGGAGGATGATGGAGAATCTGGTGAAATTAAAAAACTCTTTCCCAAAAAGGAAGGCGGAAGAATTATTCTTGAAAAGGAGGATGATTCACCTATAAAAGAGACAGAAATTAAGGGTATCAAGAGCAGATGGATTTACTGCAAGTGGGTCGGGAAGAAGAACCTGGCAGTGCAGATAGAGATTGAAAGCATAAAGTTATCTGTAGAGCCTGTTACAGAAGAGGCCGGTACTGGAATGATTACTCCATATGGTATTGGAGGGGTATTAACAGAAAATATCCCTGGAATGGGATCTTATGGCATGATCTATCCTGATACCGGGCAGGACACCTCAAAAGGGATATCTCCTGACCATGTTTTTACCAATGACGTTCCTGTGAATTCACAGGACTTTTATCCCTTTGGCAGAAAACCAAAACTCTATGACACCTGCTATATAGCGTCAGAAGAGGTATTCTCAAAGAAGGGGTATCAGGTCGTGTTGAACTTTGATCTTGATCCAGGTGAGGGTGAAGACCCCGAACTTTCCTGGGAGTACTGGGATGGTGAGAGCTGGAGCAGCCTCGGGATAAAGGAAAACCTTACTACCAAAAGTAGTTCAGAGACAAAAATAGAAATCCCCTCTGATATCAGTAAGACCACGATCAATGGTAAAGAAGCTTACTGGATAAGGATAAGGCTTGTTGGTGGGGATTATGGCAGGGAGTATACTATAACGGACAATGAAGTGGTTGAGGGCGAATATTGCCCTCCCAGGATAAAGAATCTGAAACTCCATTACTTATCCGATAGCAAAGAAGAGGAGCCAGAGTACTTACTTACAGAAAACAACATCCAGATTGTCCCAAGAAAGGCACCTTTCAAGCCCTTTGAGTTTCTGACTGACAAAGATCCTGCCCTATACCTCTGCTTCAGTGCTCCACTAAACAGAGGCCCCTATAGCCTCTATTTTGATATTGACAGATTCTACCATTATCCAGATACAGAGCCACCACCTTCAATAAAATGGCAGTATTACTCCTCTGAGGGGTGGAAGAACCTCTCTGTGGAGGACAGTACAGCAGGCCTTACCAGAGCAGGCACACTGCTGTTTTATCCTGAAGAGGAGACCGCTCCGTGTCGTCTCTTTGGAATAGAGGATGGTTACTGGATAAGGGCGGTTATTGATGAGACCCCGTGGAAATTGTCGGAGTTGTCGGAGGCGAAGGTTTCTTTCCCGGAATTCCTGCCTGTCATGCCCATACTAAAGGCATCATCCCTTCTAAGGTATATTGGTATGATAAAGCAACTGGATAGATTACGTATCGGCGGAGGCTCTCCCCGGGACCAGGATATAAGAGAGAACTGTGAGGAAATCCCCCTTTTTATAAAAGATCTGGTAAAAGAGGATATCAAGGAGGTTCCTCCCACTGTAAATGCCCTGTACTTAAATGCCACGGTGGTGAAGCAGAGAGAGTCTATTGAAGATGAAAACATTGGTTCCGGTACAGGGCAGAAAGGTCAGATATTGAAGACCGCCAGCGCTCCTGTAATTGATGAGACCCTGTGGGTTAATGAATTCAATTCAATTTCTGAAAGGGAAAGGGCTGAACTCAAAGAGATTCCTGATATTGTCAGAGAAGAATATGATAGGGATGGTAACCTGACAGGCTTCTGGGTAAAGTGGAGTCCTGTTGAGAACTTTATAGAATCAGGCCCCGAAGACAGGCATTATCTGATTGACAGGGTAACAGGTGAAATAAGATTCGGAGATGGTAAGCATGGAATGGCTCTTCCTGCAGGCACAGACAATGTAAGGATATCCTACAAGACAGGTGGTGGCAAAAAGGGGAACCTCCCTGAAGGAAAGATAAAGGAACTTCATAGCTCCATTGCCTTTATTGACAGGGTATATAATCCGGTTCCAGCAGAAGGTGGCTGTAATACCGAAGATATTGATGCACTGATTGAAAGGGGGAGCATCAGGATAAGACACAGAAACAGGGCTGTTTCTGTTAAGGACTACCATCAACTTGCCTTTGAGGCATCAAGGGCTGTGGCAAGGGTAAAGGTGATTCCAGGACTTGATGATACCCTGAAGCCCAACACAGGACATGTAACAGTTGTGGTTGTCCCACATAGTGAGGAGGAGAAACCACTTGCCAGCGCTGTGCTTAAAAAAGAGATAAAGGAGTATCTATCTGTAAGGTCAAGCAATCTTGTAAAAGTACATGTGATAGACCCTGTCTATATAAAGACAGATGTCCTAACAGAGCTGACTGTAGAGAGCATAGACATGATTCCTTCAGTGGATTATGAGGTCAGGAAGAGATTAAGGTCCTTTCTCCATCCCCTTACCGGTGGTGAGGATGAGAAAGGGTGGGAGTTCGGAAGTTTGCCATGCCTATCAGAC
>DROX01000185.1 GCA_011321725.1 Nitrospirota bacterium
CCAGTTGAAATGGGTAAAGAAGCTATCCGGGGTCAGCTCAATCAGAGATATTACAACAGGTCCTGACGGGATGCTCTATGTGCTTACAGAAAGGACTGTCCTTGTCCTTAACAGGGGTGGAGAGATGGTAAAAACACTGACTCCTCCATCCCCACACAGTATGAAAGACCCATCGGACATTGCGGTATCCAGGGATAATAAACTCTATGTCCTTGATAGGGACTTGACCGATGACGGAGGCAGACTATGGCTTGTTATCCATGCCTTTGAACCTTCAGGTAATTACCGGAAGATCAGGGTTCTAACAGGTTTTAAAAAAGAGGACAATGTGATTCCTTCAGGTCTATCCTTGAGCATGGATGGAAATCTTTTTATTGGAGTAATAAAAGCACCTGATGACTTTATAACCCTCTACAGGGTTTCTTTTTTGAAAACACCTGTTCTCGTCCAGCTATGGATATTCAGAGACATTGTAAGAAGACTTATAAATGATGTTAAAGACAATATCTTTATCATTAATGGCTCAGGAGATAAACTATCCCTTCTTGAATACATAGAGGTGGTAAAAAGAGACAGTGAAGGTAAGTTTCAAGCCTCCTTTACCTCAAATACTATTGACAGCCATAAAGCAGGTAATGCCTGGCACAGATTCAGGATAGACGGGACTTTCCCTGAAGGTGCAAGGGTGAAGTTTTATTACTATATCTCTGACAGCAGAGAGGATAACCCTGATGGAAACTGGATAGATGCCCTTTCCTCTGATGCCTCGGCACAGGGAAGAGATAAAAGGGAGGGACTTTTTATAAGTAAGAACAAAGGACGATATCTCTGGTTCAGGATTGTTCTTTCAGGCACAAAAGACAGAGCACCTCGTGTCAACTCCCTGAGTCTCTTCTTTCCGAGATACGCCTACATGGATATGCTTCCGGCCCTGTTTAGAGAAGACCCCGCAGGTGCCGAGTTTCTTGAGAGATTTCTTTCTATCTTTGAATCCTTTTTCTATGAAACAGACCATGAGATTGCCCATTTATCAAGATATATGGATGCCCTTGGAGCACCACAGGAGTTCCTTGACTGGCTCGGCAGGTGGCTTTCCATGAATCTTTACGAGGTCTTAACCAATGAGCAGAAAAGGTCATTGCTCATAAAACTACCAGAACTTTACAGGATGAGAGGTACAAGGAGGGGGATTGAAGAGATTGTTGAGATATTTACTGGAAAGAGGCCCTTTGTGGTGGAAAATATATTTTTAAACACACCAGAAAAGTCCAAATTGAAGAAAGCAAAGGGATGGTGTAAAAAGCAGGAAGACACTATATTCGCACCTTCCTCCAGAACAAGCAGAACCTGTGACGGAGAGGAGATAGATATAGTTGAGAAGTTATATGGTTCTGACCCGTTCAGTTTCTGTGTTCTTTTGAAAGAGGGCATTCCATTGCCAGTGATGTCTGCACTGAGGGATGTTCTGGAGGAATTCAGACCGGCACACACCAGAGCAGGGGTGAGGGCACTTGAGCCCTGGTTTTATCTTGATGGGCATACCTATCTGGGCGTCAATACGATGCTTAACAGGGGATACCTTGTCCTTGAGGAGTCACAACTTGGAAGGGACTCTACACTGACAGATATGGAGGAGTGTGCCCAGGTTGGTAGAAAATCAAGGACAGAAATAGATTTTAACATTATCTAAAGGAGGTATAAGATGGCAGATTGTAATGAAACGAAAAACAACAATCACTGTCAGTTGAAGCAGTTCCAGAGGAACAACTACTTCTACGGTAAATTGATGACCGTGCGGGACTTTGAGGATGAGCAGGCATATATGAATGACAAAAGATATCTCCTGAACAGAACACTTCATGGTGCAGGGATAGTGTGCGGTTTTACAGATATTGCTGTTTATGAAGAAGGGGGAGAAGTAAAAATAAAATTTAATAAGGATGGATTAGCCATTGATAATTGTGGCAGAGAAGTAGTGGTTCCTTCGGGTATCTCAAAGAAGATCTGTAACAAGAATCAAACAAAGGGGGTTACAGTTACAGATCTGGGTAATAATAAATATTATCTTTATATCAAGAGAAAGGACTGTTATGCCGAGATGGTTGCTGCGGCATCTTCGGCTTCAGGATGTGAGGAGAAATGCTGCCCTAACAGAATAGTTGAGGATTTTGTCGTGTATGTTTCTGATAATCCACCAACATCCTTATCATGTGATGATGTTAAAGATAGCAGTAACATAGGAGATTGTCATGAAGGAAATTCAGATGGTGTTTTTATAGGTTCTATAATGAATCTAAACTTTAACTCTGAAGAGAAATTAAGAACTTATATACCCAGGAGTATTCTTCTTTCAAAAAGGCTTGAATGCCATATAGATGATCAAAACAATCCTCACAAACTGAAACATTCACAACTGCTTGAGGTATTGGGGATTGACCCCACCAGGGATGACACAGTGAGGGACAAACATGTATCCGATGCCGATGCAAAGAGATGGAATAGTGCGATATACACAGTTAATGGCAAGGAGCCTGACAATAAAGGAGATTTCAAGATCCTGGCCGGAGAAAATATAACCATTAAAGAGGGAATGCATGAGGTTACCATATCTGCAGAATCTACAGCAGGATATTACCTTGAGTATCCGGAAGGTGTACTTACATTAAAGAAAGGTGAATCGGTAGGGATTGAACATAATTTCAATAGGTACCCAGTAGTAGATGTATATGAATATGTGGAGGAAAGAGGGAACTTTGTTGGTACAAGGGATGATGTAACCAATATGGCAGAGATTACAGGAAGAAATACAGACGAGGTAGCTGCCGAGGTTGAGGCAAGGCCGGTTCATGAGATAGCAAGCACCGCAAGGGCGAGAATCCGAAATAATGCTACATTATCATCAAACCTTGCTACTCTCAACAGAACGGCAGCGCTGAGAGAGACACCCCTTACACTTTCACCAATAGCATCAGTGATTGCTGATAACAGATTCGCCGATGTAGCAGATGGTCTCATTGTTGTTAATAAACTTGTTTATTTAAAAAAAGTCACAGGTGCAAGGGGAATAGCTGTTGAGGTGAGACAACTCAACAGGAATAGAGTGTGGATCCGCAACAACTCAGGCAGGACATTGCGGCTAAAGATAATCCTCACTGCCTGAAAAGTGGAGGGGTTATGAAAATGAAGGTGTTAAAAAAGATTCAAAAAGGCAACAGAAAAAGTCCGAACCCTGCTCCGCCTCTTGCAAGAAAAGAGCTGAATAATATGATGTTACTACACCAAACAATAGGCAACCGGGCAGTTCAGAGGATGTATAATGCTGGTCTGATACAACCAAAACTCAAGATCGGCAGCCCCGGTGACATTTACGAACAGGAGGCAGAGAGGGTCTCCGAGCAGGTAATGAGGATGACAGATAAAGATATTGTGCAGAGGAAACCTGGCTGACCTTTCTCAGGTGGTTCCTCCTGTGGGGAGGAAGAGATGGTCCATAGGCAGGTAGAAGAAGAGGAGGAAGAAGATACTTTGCAGACAAAACTCTCCTCTACAGCAGAGCCTCTGATTCAGAGGCAGACAGAGGATGAGGAAGAGGAAACGCTACAGGCAAAGGGCCAGGGTACAACAGAGACAATAGCAACTGACACTATCCAGAGGACACTACATTCACTGAAAGGATCAGGGCAGAGGCTTCCCACCTCGGTAAGGTCATTTTTTGAACCCAGGTTTGGTGTGGATTTCAGCCATGTGAGGGTGCATACAGACAGCACAGCAGCCAGGCTCTCCAGGCAGCTCAATGCAGAGGCATTCACCTATGGAAGGGATATATACTTTGGAGAAGGCAGATACAACCCGTCAACCGCATCAGGTAAAAGACTCCTGGCGCATGAGCTGACCCATGTTGTGCAGCAGAACCACAATATGCTCAGGTTAGCTTACAAATCGAGGATTCCCGTACCAAGCACCTTACAAGTGTTGGGATGTAGAATACAGCGTTCGCTGAAATGTTCGCTTGATCATATTGACAAAGAATGTAATAATGCCGACGCTGTATGCAAAAGTGTAAATACTTATTGCAATACCACTTATCCAACTCCTGAGAAAATCAATAGTCTATACACTGCGGCAAAGCTTGGGGCTATCTCTAAGAAGAAAAGTCTCCCTAATGCTGCCGATAATCTACTGCATTTTTTGGATGCATCCGGAAGTGAGAAAGTGATGCCTTTTGAAATATTTAAAGAGCATAGAGCAACGAAGAATCAGCTGTATGTGCATCGGAGAAAGTTTATTGAAGGAGCGCTGAAAAGGCTTAAAAACAGGAGTCTGAAAGTGGGGGGGTCGGTGGATATGGTCTGGACAGATACTGCAAATGCTTTCAACTTTACAGAAGATGATTTAGGGTTGGCAGTTGGTGGTTATACATTGTGTTCCAAAGTCAATGTCTCAGCGAAAAGCATAAGCAGCAAAGACGTTGAGTTGACATTCAATAAATGGGTGGTTCAAGCCTTCGATTGCTACAACTGGG
>DROX01000186.1 GCA_011321725.1 Nitrospirota bacterium
ATACAGGGAAGCCAGATCAGGGTGGAGCCACTACCGGGAAACAGGGCCAATATCTACATTAAAAACCTCCCTCCCTACAACAACCAGTTCGGAAATCACACCCTGAGGGTCTTCTTCAGCTCATCAGATGGCCAGTGCAAAGGGCAGGACACCCTGAGGGTGAGGCTCTTTTATCCCGCCTTTGCCCGTAACAACCCAGGTTCCACAGAGAGCTCCTCCCTGCCCAACTGGTTTTACTACTGGAGACAGACCCCTGCAGCCCGACCCGGTGGACAGCGGATAGTGCTGGAGTATGGCGACAGGAACAGGTGCAACTGTAATCAGTCAGGGATAGTGGCATGCTATGAGACCTTTTCCTTCAATAAGCGGTTATACCTCTGTGATCTCTCAAGGCCAGAGTTCAGGGGTGTCTTCCAGATCACATTCCCCCTGCTTGACAGAACAAAGAGTCCACCCCTGCTGGGATGGAGGACAACCCGTTACATTGATACCTTTGCGGTATCAATAATACATGAATACCAGCATTATATTGACGAGATAAACTGGGTGGACAGAACCACGAAAAGGGTACCAGGAGACAGGGACGGTGACTGGATACCCGATGATATAGAACCCCGACTGGGGTTTGACCCCACCAGATTCCAGACCTTCAAACCCATGTATCGTGAAAACGGCACCCTCAAGCCCCTTGATGTGGGTGGTGACGAGGAGTGGATAGCCTACGAGAAGATGAGGGAATATGTACCCGGCACCTACAGGAAATATGACTGGGGCTGTCCTGGCTCCCAGATCCAGCCAGATAAATGCAGGTGAGATTCCTCAGTTTTTTCAATCCCCCTGTTCAGACGGCCCTGGAAATTCAATGACAAAGGTGGTTCCCCTGCCCACCTCACTCCTGACGCTTATACTGCCCCTGTGGGCTGTAACAAAATTATAACACAGGCTGAGCCCGAGGCCTGTGCCCTTTCCGGCTGGTTTTGTCGTGAAAAAGGGCTCAAATATCCTCTTTCTGTCCTCTGCGGATATGCCGGGACCATTGTCAGACAGCTCAACCACGACACGATCAGCCCTTCTGTGTGTAACAATCCTTACAGTATCTCCCCTGCCTGAGTCAGCTATGGCCTGGATCGCATTGCTCAGGATATTGATGAAGACCTGCTCAATCAAACCCCTGTCTATATTCAGGACCGGAAGATCTGAGTATTCTCTGATGATATTGATCCCGTGGACACTCAATGCCTCACTGACCATATCAATGGCATTATCTATCAGTTCATTCAGGTCTGTCTTCACCCTGTTCAGTTTTGGCTTCCGTGAAAATGCGAGCAGCTCATTAATGATCCTTTCCATTCTGAGGGCAGCACTGTGAAGCTTATCAATAATGGCCTTTGTGGGATCATCCATGGCCCTTTGCATGAGCATCTCTGAGTAGCCCATGACCGCTGTAAGGGGGTTCTTTATCTCATGCGCTATGGTTGCCGTCATCTGGCCTATTGAGGCCAGTTTCTCTGACTGGAAGGCCCTCTCTTCAAGGTCACGCTCCCTGGTTATATCCCTTATGACGACAATACATCCTCCCTTGCCTTCTCTCCTGTATGTACGCACAGAGTAAGTCTTTCCGCTGAATTCAACCCATTCAGAGGCACCTCCGTAATCGCATAGGTCCTTATTGGACACATGGGAAAGACCAAGCATCCGGCAGAGCTCTCTGCAGCTACTGATTCCTCCAAAATGCTTCTTCATGGCCCTGTTAGTGGTAACAATATTGTAATCCCTGTCCACCACAGCAACCATGTCCGAAATAGAGTCAAAGGTCTCCTGCCAGCTTCTTGCCCACTCCTCAAGCACCCGCTCACGGTCATTGATAACAGCCTCAAGGGACTTGATCTTCCTGAGCGAAAGGGAGGAGAACCCTGCAAGAAGAAACATCCCCAGCAGGACTGTGGACACTATGGTTATTCGTGCATGCACCAGGGATGCCCTTGCCGTCGAGGCATGTACGTTGAGACTGTCCAGTGCCTTTCTGTAGGAGAATTCAACAAAGGGACTGATTCTTTCAATCCTCTCCGGTGGGTTCTCCCTGTCAATCTCCCTGATCTCCCTGGCAAGCATC
>DROX01000187.1 GCA_011321725.1 Nitrospirota bacterium
CTCCCCTTACGCCAGGGGTCCTGTTCGCCGATCTCAAGGAGATGGAAGTTGCCGGGCTTCTTTATCTTCTCAAAAAGACTCCCCTTCAGGGGGATACTTGAGGCTGTACTGCTGCCAAAGGTTACCTGTGGTACTACATAGTCGTCCTCAATGGTTAGCAGTACCACTGTGTTTGCCTTCATGAGCTTTGCGATCATGGATGGAAGCGATTTCAGGATCATCCTGTTGTCCTTCAGCTCGTCAATCTCCGTGGTGAGACTGAAGAGGGAGTTTATCTCCTGGAGCTTCCTGAATATCTCCGAGTTGAGGATCTTGACAGCCTCTCCACCCCGGCCATTACCACCGTTAATACTCTTCATGAGGTTGTACTCACGTGTTACGCGTTCAATAACCTTTTTAATGTCCTCAAACTTGAAGGGCTTTGTGATGAAGTCAGAGGCCCCGTCCCTCAGGGCATTGATGGCAGCATCAAGATGGGATACTGCTGTAACAACCACAAAGGGCACGGCAGGTGATACTGACCTTGCCTCCTTCATCAGTTCAAAACCACTCAGCCCGGGCATCCTGAGATCAGTGAAGACAAGGTCATAGCTGCCGTTGCGGATCTTCTCAAGACCCTCTGTACCATCAGAGGCGGTATCTACCTCCTCGGTCCCCAGGGCCTTTACCATCCTTGACAGTACATCTCTTACCACATCTTCATCATCAACTATCAACACCCTATGCACTTACATTTCTCCCTAAGAGTTGTTCCTTGAGCATCTCCACATCAGCATCGTCAAGCACACCCAGTTCCCTGAGACGTGCGATCCTTTCAAGGATGTTGACCCTCAGCGTTGGCTCTGTGACCCTTCCGATACTCTTCAACATCTCCATATCCCTGTATGTGCTTCTCAGGTGTTGTCTCAGTTCCTCGTTCTCCCTCAGAAGTTCGTGCCTTTTCATGGCATTTTCAACCAGGATGAGAAGCTCCTGGAGCTTGAAGGGCTTTGTGATGTAGTCATAGGCACCAAGTTTGATGGCCTCCAGGGCGTTTTCAAGTGTCCCATAGGCTGTGATGATTACAACGAGTATGTTGTCTTTCAGCTTCTTTGCCTCCTTGAGCACCTCAATCCCATCAGCACCGGGCATCTTCAGGTCGGTAATTACAAGATCAAAATCCTCTGTTCTTAATGCCCTTATCCCCTCCAGGCCATCACGGGCGGACCTTACTGTAAAACCCTCCTTGTTTAGCAGACTTACAACAACATCCAGCGCTATCTCGTCATCATCAATTACGAGTATCCTGAAGTCGCTTCTTTTAATCATGCAATGACTCCTTTATCTTTTTCATCACCTCGTTCTTGGCCTGCTCCTGGATCTGTCTTTTCTTCGCCTCAGCTGATATCCTGACCCTGTCCTCGGGCTCAGATGTAAAGTTAATCTCAGGCTGTTCAAAGGGGTTTTTGTCTTCACGTGAGAACTTTGTGTAAAGCTTTATCATTGAATGGATCTGTGAAGGTAGTACCGTCATACTAATCACCAGCCCTTCTTCATTAGATATTGAACGGAGAGTCCGCCCTAATATCTATATCGGACATTTTTCCTAAAACTTTAATAATTCCCGAGGATTTTTGAAACCGAAGCGGAGCATAGGAGGTTATCTAAAACGGTTCAAACAGTTCAAACGGTTCAAAATGCCTACTGGAGGTTATTTCTGTTCACTGATTTTTTCAAGTTCCGTGAGGATTTCCTTCAGTCCCTCCCTGCCCTTCTTGAGGAGAGGGTCAATCTCAAACTGGATCAGGTCGCAGACCGTCACCCAGTCCTGTGACTCAAAGGCAGCAAGCATGTCCTCAAAGATGCCAAGGGATTCCCCCCATCTCTTCAATGGCTCCTTGTTAATATGGAGGCCCATCTGGTTCAACTGGTCAATCCCCTTGTCCACATGGGTTATGAAATCCACTATGGCATTGAGGCTTTTCATCCCCTTTGAGAGATTCTGGAATGCCTCCTCAGACTGCTCAACCCTGAGATCTGCCGCGCAGTTGTAAAGACCCTCGGCAGCAACGCCTATCAGGCCTTCAACCTCGGTGATCCCAGTCTTGATGGCTGTCAGTAATGCGTCCCTTTTTTCCTGGCTCATCTTTCACCCTTTTTCAATCGGATTTCCAGCCTCTGAGGCTCTCAACCGTCCTTATACATTAATACATAGCATCAGCATGAGTCAAGCTTTGGGTAATAAACCTCTCCTTGAGGACCTCAAGGATCTCACGGATTGTATCGGCATGCCATGAGGCATACCTGTAGGCCTCTTCAGCCTCGCTGATAACCTCCCGAAGCTCCTGCCCTTCAAATGCCTCCTTTTCATATTTCAAGACTATCACGATTGGTCTCATATATGGGTAGATACAGGCAAGCCTTTCCACCTCCCTGTCTATGGGCACGATATTGTCCCATAGTCGTTCAATCAGCTGAAAATCAGCCTTATCCTTTGAAGCCTCCTTTTTCATCACATCCATGATGGACAGCAGGGTGTCAATCAATACCTTCAGCTTTTCAAAGGCCTTTATATATTCCTTCAGTTCTTCATCAAGCCCGGGTGCAGTATCATAAAGGGAGAGTTTCTCATGGATATCTCCCAAGATCTGTTCCGTTGGGGGTGGTTCCGCTCTGTCAAGGACCACCTGCCAGGTATAACGATAGATATATGTGAAGAGTTCATCAAGACCGAGGGGCCTTCTTGCGAGGGGGATATAGGAAACAAGACCATCCCTGTCAAAGAAAGACCTGTAGACCTGGACATCCCTGCCGAGGCCCTCCTTCAGGGGCTGCTGCTCATCAAGCAGGATGGCCCTGCATATCTTGTATACAATCTCGGGTGTTATTGTCTTCTTGCATGTAAGGTATTCACAGTCCGAGTGAAAGCTGCAGGGATAGCAGGGGATATGGGCGGTGACAACAAAATGCCCCTCTCCGTAGGGGCCTGTCTCCCTGAAGTGGACAGAGGCCAGTGAGATATCAATCACCCTTGTCCCAACGGCTGTGGCTATATGCAGAGGCCCGGTGTCATTACTAACAAGGAGGTCGGCCCTCTCAAGTAGCGCGGAGAGCTCTGTAAGGTCCGTCCTGCCCACCATGTTAATGGTCCTGGCACTGGTTGAGGAGACAAAGGCATCACTCAGGTGTTTTTCATCCTGGGTGCCCGTCAGCAGTATAACGGCCTTCATCTCAGATGTGAGTAGGTCAGCAAGTCTTGCAAAATTCTCTACAGGCCATCTCTTGTCCTCTGCGCTCGCACCCAGCTGGAAGGCGACCAGATATTCATCCCTCCCTAGCCCCTTATCCCTCAGAAACCCATCGGCCCAGGCCTTCATATCATCCCTTACAATCAGATGAAGCCCCTTCTTCTCCGGCAAGACCCCTGCGGATTTCACATGCATATCACACAGATGGAAGGGGTTGATGTTCCTTGAGGGAATTACATTGAAGAGGTACCTGATCCAGGGGTGCCTCTTGAGGGTATAGCCCTCCCTGTCAATACTCAGACCCCGTACCTCCCTGGCATTAACAAGGGAGGTTATGATGGCGCTTGAACCTGAGTGGGTGAAGTTTATTACAAGGTCATACTCCCTATCATTTATCCGTGCCAGGGTGTCCTTAATATACAGGTATGCCTCAATAAGCCTGTTCCCTTCAAGGAGTTTCAGTACAGCCCTCTTGTCAAGATGAAAATACCGGTCCACCAGGGGGAGGTAGTTACAGATCTCCTTGAAGGCCGTGTTTACAAGCAGTGTGATCCTCACATGGGGGAACCTCTCTTTCAACCCTGTTATGGTTGGCGTTGTCTGTATCAGGTCACCCATGCGGGTAAGATTTATGATCAACACCTCTTTCATGACTCATGCCTTTGAATACTGCTCCTTCACCTCTCGCATGAAAAGAAAAATCTTCTCAACCTCTTTGAGTTCTCCCTTACCTGACTGGATACGCTCAAGGATATCATCAAATCCTATCCTTTTCTTATCTTCAAACTGTCTGAGATATTCAATCAACTCAGGTGCATCCCTGAGGGAATCTGTAAGTTCATCAATGAATAGCTCCTCTTTTGCCCAGGTGGGCAAATCAAAATCGTGCTCAAAGATGAACTCAAGCATCTCCTTCATCCGCAATTCATAGGTATGGGCCCTGAGTATCTTTTCATAACCCGCCCTGGCAACATCCCTGCGCTCATCAGGATGAGAGAGATAATAGTCTATCTTTTTTCTCAGCTCCTTCAGGGATGAAAAGGTCTCAATCTCCCTTCCTATCTCAAAGAACTCCCTTAAGGGATCACGCATATCAACAAGCTGGAAGGAGTCAGTGGCGGTGATCTCAAAGGTCCTGGGATTTATGAAATCCCCAAAGGGGTCAACCCCTGTATGCACCGCAGATGAATGCAGGTTTATGTTAATCTTTGATGCGTTGAAGATCTTTACCATCTCCTCGGGGCTGATCCTTTCTCCCCCTCTTTGAATAAAGTTGCCCAGGGGTGAGTTCAGATCCCACTCGTCACCCCATATCTTGAGATCATAGTCAATCAGGCCGGTAAAGAAATGTCTTCTGTTCTTGTAACCTGCCCCAACAAAGGACAGATCGCTTCCGTATTCACTCATCTCTTCCTCTGTCAGATCAAGGGGCTGATGGAACTCCGGAAGTGCTGCAAGCGGCAGGTAGTGGGCTGGTTTATTGTAGGTCTCTCTGATACCCCTAAGGAAGTCACCCTTCTGGATTACGAAGATGTAGTCATAGTACTGGAAAAACTTTTTCCAGTATGTGAGATGTCGGTAGTTCTCCACAAACCAGAAGGCTGTTCTCAGTCCCGTCTTCCTTAACCTCTGGAGATGTTCGGGATTCAACGGGGCCTGTGCAAGTGCAATGACAAGGTCTGGCCTGAAACTCTCAAGCCTTGCAAGCACGGAGGAGGAGGCAAACCTGACAAACTGCGATCCCAACCCCGC
>DROX01000188.1 GCA_011321725.1 Nitrospirota bacterium
CTTGATGTAAGACACATGAGGTATTGCTACATGGCATTCTTCACCACCTCTGGGCCTGTAGGGTTTGCTTCTTTACTTGTTTTAGTGTATAACGATAAAATGAGGTTACTTTATTGTTTAATCCTGTGGTTGGCTTATTTTTATGAGGTGCCCTGCCTTGATAGAATTTATTTTAGATAGTTATGATATAAGATATAAGCATTTAAACCATATTAAAAATGCCTTCAGGAGGTAGTAGATTATGAATACAGTGAAGACCTTTGTGTTATTGCTTACACTAACCCTCTTCTTTGTCTGGCTTGGCGGAGCACTTGGTGGCAGAACAGGCATGACCTTTGCCCTCATCTTCGCAGGTATGATGAACTTCTTTGCCTACTGGTTCAGCGACAGGGTTGTGCTTGCCATGTACAGGGCAAAGGAGGTCACCGAAGCCGAGGCCCCTGAGCTTTACAGTATAGTAAGACGTCTCACCCAGAAGGCAGGCATGCCCATGCCAAGGGTGTATATAATCCATTCAGAACAGCCAAATGCCTTTGCAACTGGGAGGAACCCGAAACATGCAGCTGTGGCAGTAACCACGGGGATCATGAATATTCTGACCCCTGAAGAACTTACCGGCGTCATTGGCCATGAACTTGCCCACATAAAACACCGTGATATACTGATCAGCACAGTGGCAGCCACAATCGCTGGTGCAATAAGCTACCTTGCACAGATGGCCCAGTGGGCCTTTATATTTGGCGGTTTCAGGGGAGATGATGATGAAGGAGGTCATCCGGTAGTGGCACTTCTGATGATGATCATAGCGCCCATCATCGCCCTGATCGTCCAGATGGCAATATCCCGCTCAAGGGAGTTTGCGGCTGATGCCGGGGGTGCACGCATAGCTGGAAATCCACGGTATCTTGCCTCCGCCCTCAAGAAGCTTGAGTGGGCATCACAGCGTGTGCCCATGAGGAATGCCAACCCTGCAACATCTCACATGTTTATCGTAAATCCTCTTTCAGGAAAAAACATGATGAAACTCTTCAGCACCCATCCCCCAATAGAAGAAAGGGTGGCCCGACTGGAGGCCATGTCCCTCTAAAAGCACTTGACTTAAGAGAATTCCTTTATTCAAAATATGCAGGATAGCAAGTTCAGCAGGAGGGGGGAGAATATCCCCCATTTTAAATTATGAAGGCACTTGTAACAGGCTCCACAGGCTTCATCGGAAGCCATCTGGTTGAGGCACTGATTCATAGGGGATATGAGGTCAGGTGTCTTGTAAGAAATACATCAGATAAGAAATGGATAGAATCACTATCAGTAGAGACCTTTACAGGCGATTGTTTGGATCCGGACAGTCTTGAAAATGCCGTAGAGGGATGTGAATATATATTTCATCTGGCAGGCATAACCAAGGCCTGCAGGGAAGATGACTTCTACTGCGTAAATGTCAAGGGCACGGAGAACATTCTCAGGGCAATACTAAATAGAAATAGATCCATAAAACGGTTTCTTTTCCTGAGCAGTCAGGCTGCTGCAGGTCCGAGCCTGAACGGAAGGGCAGTGGATGAAACCATTGAACCCAGGCCTGTCTCTGTATACGGAAAGAGCAAACTGCAAGCCGAAGCCCTGGTTAACGAGGCAAGAGATAAGATCCCGGTGACCATTATACGTCCACCTGCCGTATACGGACCAAGGGACAGGGACTTTTACTTTTTTTTTAAGCTCATAAAAAGGGGCATATTCCCCTACTGGGGGATGTCACGTTATTCCCTGGTTTATATTGATGACCTTGTTAATGGTATAATACTCTCAGTTGAAAGTGATGCAGCCGCGGGGAAGACATACTTCATCACAGACATGCAGGAACACACTAACATAGAGATTGCACTGGAGATAGCCAGGATACTTGACAGACCCGTAAGACGTGTACGGATACCCAAGGCGATCATGCCCTTTCTTGCAAGTATCGGAGAGAGGTTATCCAGGGGCAGATCCATCCTGAACAGGGACAAGGTGAGAGAGATAAGATATAATAACTGGTTATGTAGTTCAGCTCTTGCCGAGAAAGAGATCGGATACAGACCAAAAGTAAATATAAAGGAAGGGCTAAAATGGACAGCAGACTGGTACAGAATAAACAGATGGCTGTAAAAGAAGGGGACTTATTCGAGAAATGTTATAAGTTTACAAAGGCCAAGGAGATAATGGCCCTGGGGCTTTATCCCTACTTCCGGACCATTGAGAGTGCCCAGGACCCGGTGGTATACATGAACGGCCGAAGGATGATAATGGTGGGATCAAACAACTATCTTGGTCTAACCAATGACCCCAGGGTAAAGGAGGCAGCCATCAGGGCTGTGGAGAAGTATGGCACCGGCTGTGCCGGCTCAAGGTTCCTCAATGGCACGCTTGATATACATGTGGAACTGGAGGAGAAACTTGCACGCTTTATGCGCAAGGAGGCAGCTCTTATATTCTCCACAGGCTTCCAGGTGAACCTTGGTGTAATCTCCGCCCTTGTTGGAAAGGATGATGTGGTTATCATTGACAAGATGAATCATGCAAGCATCATTGACGGCTGCAGGCTCTCCTATGGTGAGATAAAAAAATTCAGGCATAATGACATGGATGACCTTGAACGTGTCCTCAGGGATGCCGATGGCAAGGGAAGACTGATAGTTGTTGATGGTGTCTTCAGCATGGAGGGTGACATAATCAATCTCCCGGCGGTGTACGAACTTGCAAGAAAGTACAATGCAAGGATAATGGTGGATGATGCCCATGGCATCGGAGTACTGGGTAAGACAGGAAGAGGCACATGTGAACATTATGGCCTTGAGCAGGAGATAGACCTCATCATGGGCACATACAGCAAATCCCTTGCCTCTATCGGTGGTTTTGTTGCTGGTGATAAGGATGTAATACATTATGTTAAACATTTTGCCCGTTCCCTCATCTTCAGCGCCAGTCCTCCACCTGCCTCAGTTGCTGCTGTCAGTGCTGCACTGGATATCATAGAGCAGGAGCCTGAAAGGATTGAAAGACTCTGGAAGAACACCAGAAGAATGCTCAAGACATTCAAAGAGCTCGGATTTGAGGTCGGCCCGAGCCAGACACCCATAATACCCGTAATAGTCGGTGAGAACGAGACAGCCTTCAAGTTTGCCATTATGCTTCAGCAGGAGGGGGTGTTTGCCAATGTTGCTGTGAGTCCTGCTGTGCCAAATGGGAAGGCACTAATCAGGACAAGCTACATGGCCACACATACAGATGAGCATCTTGACATAGTAACAGAGGCATTCAAAAAGGTGGGCAGGTCACTGGGTCTGATTGGATGATAGAGGTCTCAGAGGTCTCCTCAAAGAGGGATTTGAAGAGATTCATACTCCTGCCCTTCAGGATCTACAGGGATGACCCCTTCTACAGCCCTGAACTGGTAAGAGACCAGCTGCACCACTTCTCGGAAAAGAACCCCTTCCTGAAGAGAGCGAGGGTAAGATTTTTTATTGCCCTGAAGGATGGCGAACCTGCCGGAAGGGTCACCTCCATAATAAACCCAGCACATAATGATTACCACAATGACAGGACGGGTTTTTTCGGTTTCTTTGAATCCATCAATGATCATGATGTTGCCCATGCGCTTCTGAATCGTGTAGCCTCTGAACTCAAAGAGGCAGGCATGGAGATCATGAGGGGGCCCATGAACTTCTCCACCAACGAACAGTGTGGATTCCTCCTGGAAGGCTATAATGACCCACCCATGCTTATGACCCCTTACAATCCCTCCTACTATAATGACCTGATGGAGGCATGTGGCCTTGTAAAATCCAAGGACCTCCTTGCCTTCATAAAATACATACCCGAGGAACTGCCCGAGAAGATCTACCGTGCCGCGGCAATTGCAGAGAAAAGGGGCATCAGGGTAAGGAAGGCCGACAAAAAAAGGCTCGGGGATGAGATGATGATCTTCAAGGAGATCTACAACGAGGCATGGAAGAACAACTGGGGGTTCATACCCTTCAGTGACGAGGAGATCCAGTACATCGTCAAGAGACTGAAACCAATAATTGATACAGACCTTACCCTTATAGCAGAAAAGGATGGCATACCGGTTGGATTCCTGGGCATTTTTCCGGACTTCAATCTTGTACTGAGAAAGATGAAAGGCAAACTCACACCCCTGGGTATTATCAGGGCAATCTATTATTCTAAAAGAATAGAGGATCTCAGGTTACTCCTTCTCGGGGTAAGGCCGGAGTACAGGCTTAAAGGAGTGGATGCCCTGCTTTTCAGGGAGGGGTTCAAAGGTGCCAGGAGATTCAGGAGGGTGGAGTTTTCATGGATATTAGAGGACAATTTGCCCGTGATCAATCTTGTGGAGATGATAGGCGGCAGGCTCTACAAGCGTTACAGGATCTATGAAAAAACTCTGTAATACCCGCAGACAAAGCATCAGCCCCATTCAAGGTTCTGCTACCCAACCCTTTTCAATACAATGGAAACATTTATACCACCAAAACCAAAGGCATTGGAAAGGCTGGCCCTTATCTCCCTCTCATAGGGTCTTCCGGACATATTAAGGTCAAACTCCAGGTCATCAATGTTAATGTTTGGGGGAACCATACCGCTATGTATTGCCATGGCAGCAACCCCTATCTCAAAGGCACCCGAGGCTGCAAGCATGTGGCCTGTCTGTGCCTTGCAGGCAACCACAGGGATATCTCTTAGTTGGCTGCCGAATACCTCCTCCATGGCCCTGTACTCAACCTCATCACCCTTCACCGTTGATGTGGCATGGGATGTTATAAGCCCGATACCGGATAAGGAGATGTCTGACCTCTCTAAAGCAACCCTCATGGTCTCAGCCTCTGCATCAATGGTGGAACCCGTCTGGTTGGACCCATCAGTTGTAGAGAATGCAGAGGCAACCTCTGCATAGATCCTTGCGCCCCTCCTCTTTGCCCTTTCCATATCCTCAAGTACAACCACCGAGGCACCCTCAGCTAAAACAAAGCCATCCCTTCCCTTACAGTATGGCCTCAAGGCGGTATGATCCACACCCTTTGAGAGCACGCCCATCCTGCCATACCCCTCAATGCACAATCTACAGATCGGTGCCTCTGCACCTCCGGCAACTGCAATCTCGCCATTACCCTCTCTTATAAACCTGTATGCCTCGCTGATCGCCATAGCGCCTGATGCACAGGCTGTTGATATACCAATACCATATCCCCTCAGGTTGTATCTCCGGGAGATGGCAGACACAGCCATGTTTGTCGTTGTTGAGGGCATCAGGTATGGCGAAAGCCTCCTCCTGTGCCTGTATAATCCCTCCATGGATTCCTCCAATCCATACACCCCGCCGCGGCTTGATCCAATGAAGATGGCTGTATCCTGCGGTAGCCTCACATCCGCATCCTCAACAGCATCCTTTGTGGCAAGAAGGGCATACTGGACAAACAGATCATAGCGCCTCTGTTCCTTCCGGGTAAAGAGGGAAAGATCCTCAGCCCCCATGATCTCACCTGCAATGCTCCAGGGAATATCATCTGCTGGAAATCTTGTAATCCTCTGGATACCGCTCCTGCCCTCAAGGAGGGCCTTCCATGAGGCCAGGAAAGTCTGTCCAAGGGGCGTAATACTTCCTATGCCTGTAATTACCACCTGTCTCACAGTATCTCAATTACCACTGCTATAAATTATATTGATAGTTTCAGGATTCTCTTTTGTAATTATCAATTTGGTCATAGTGGTAGTTAAAAAAGCCTTTCAGGGATGGAAATCTTCAGATGCTCATAGGCCCACCTTGTGGCAAGCCTCCCCCTGGGGGTCCTCTCTATCAGGCCTTCCTGCAGGAGATAGGGCTCATACACATCCTCTATGGTCTCCTTGTCCTCCCTGAGGGATGCTGCAAGGGTATCAATCCCCACGGGGCCTCCGCCGTATTTCTCAATGATCGTCCTCAGGAGCCGCCTGTCCATCTCGTCAAGCCCCCTTTCATCAACATCAAGCGCCTCAAGGGCATGACGTGCAATCTCTATCCCTATCACACCATCACCTTTTACCTGGGCAAAGTCCCTTATTCTTCTCAGCAGCCTGTTTGCAATCCTTGGGGTACCTCTGGAACGGCAGGCAATCTCCCTGGCTGCCTCCTCCGTGATCTTAACATTAAGGATCATGGCAGAACGGATGATGATCTTCATGAGGTCTTCTGGATTATAGTACTCAAGCCTCACGATAACACCAAAGCGGTCCCTTAGCGGTGAGGTCAGCAGGCCCGTACGGGTGGTGGCACCGATCAGGGTAAAGCGGGGCAGATTGAGCTTCAGGGTCCTTGCGTTTGGACCCTGTCCGATGATTATATCAAGATGAAAGTCCTCCATTGCTGGATAGAGTATCTCCTCAACCACCCGTGGCATACGGTGAATCTCATCCACAAAGAGTATGTCATGGTCATTGAGGTTTGTAAGGATAGCTGCCAGGTCCCCGGCTCGTTCAAGCACAGGCCCTGATGTTGTCTTTATTCCCACACCAAGTTCATTTGAGATTATGTGGGCAAGGGTGGTCTTTCCAAGCCCCGGAGGGCCGAAGAAGAGAACATGGTCAAGGGACTCCCCTCTCTGTCTTGCCGCCTCAATGAATACCCTGAGGTTGTCCTTTATCCTCTCCTGCCCCACGAACTCATCAAAGCTCCTTGGCCTGAGGGTCCTGTCAAGGGCAAGTTCCTCATCTATCAGTTCAGGACTGATTTTATCCTTTTCTGCCATAACTACCTCATCAGTACCTTGAGTGTCTCCTTCAGAAGCTCCTCAGTTGACCTGGAGCTGTCATTCTGGTAGACCTTTTCAAGGGCCTCCCTGGCAAGGCTCTTCTTATAGCCCAGGCTCACAAGTGCCGCCAGTGCATCATCAAAGGCCCTGTCCTTCTCTGTCTCCACGACAGGCAGCTTCTCCCTCAGTTCAAAGATTATCCTCTGGGCTGTCTTCTTACCCACACCGGGGAGGGTGGTCAAAAGCCCTGTCTCACCGGAATCAATGGCTGATAGCAGCTGGTCAACCTCAGCTCCCGAGAGTATGTTGAGGGCAAGCCTGGGCCCAACCCCGGTCACTCCAAGGAGTGTCCTGAAGACCTCCCTTTCACGCTCACTGGAGAATCCGTAGAGTTCTATTGAATCATCTTTCACATTGGTATGCACAAAAAGAAACACCTCACTGCCCTCATCAGGGAGATCAGAGAGAAGATTGAGGGGAACGTAAACCTCGTACCCCACACCATGGGCCTCCACTATAATACCCCGGGGCCTTTTCAGTATCAATTTTCCTCTCAGGGAACCGATCATGATAGACCTATAATTTTACCATAATTTGTTATTGTTGGGGCATGTTGATGGGTGGATGGGTGAATGGGTGGATGAGTAAATGGGTAGATGGGTGGATGGGTGGATGGGTGAGCAGTAAGCAGTAAGCAGATGCCTCCGAAAAATCGCAGATTTTTCATGGCTGAGAGGTGGTTCATCATGGCATTGATACACCCCCACCTTCATCCTCCCCCTTCAAGGGGGAGGTATGGAGGGGGGTTTGTTTCTTTACTTGATTTAGTGTATAACAATAAAAA
>DROX01000189.1 GCA_011321725.1 Nitrospirota bacterium
GTTATAATATAAAAAACAGTGGAGGATTTGTAATGGAGACCGCCGGGTATCAATACGATGTTTCAACTTACCTTGACAGACTCTATGAGATCTACAGGGAGATTGATAATGAATACAACAGGGCAGCCAGCTACTATGATTTCAGCTGCAATGGTTGCGAGACAAACTGTTGTGACACCGTCTTTTATCACCACACGCTGATAGAGTACTTTGCAGTACTTGAGGGCTTTGACAACCTGCCCGAGCAATCCCGGATGGCTGCCATGGAGCGGGCCAAGGCCTATGTAAAAACACTTAACAGGTACAGGGGGAAGGAATCGCTGGTAAGGATCATGTGTCCTTTAAACTTCAACGGACTCTGCGGCATATACGAACACAGACCCCTGATATGCAGGATACACGGGCTTCCTGGCCTGCTGAAGCATCCAGGGAAGGGCACACGATCCTTCAGTGGATGCAAGAGGTTTGAAACTATAAACCGGAAAGAAAGAAATATGCTGATAGACAGGACACCCTTTTATACACAGATAGCCACGCTGGAGGGCCAGCTAAGAAGAGCGATGGAGTATCTTATGAAATTCAACAAGACAATTGCAGAGATGTTGATTGACAGGAACCTTACAGGTTTTTAATCTTAAAAGATGTTTGTTGATATCACATATTTCACTGAAAAGCTCTCAAGTATCTTCTCCGAGCTTGATTCAGCTTATCAGGCCCTGGCAGAAAAATACAACGGCTTTAGTTGCAGTGGTTGCGATGATCTCTGTTGTAGCAGCGTGTTTCTGCATTTTACCCTTGTGGAGCACTTTTTCCTGCTTGAAGGGTTTCGCAGCCTTCCCGAGGAAAAAAGAAAAGAGATAATTGAAAGATCAAGGGAGTACAATCTGGCCTATTCAAAGACCTCGCGGCCTGAGGTGAATCTCAAGCTGCTCTGTCCACTGAATTATGACAATCTCTGTATCCTTTACAGGTATCGCCCCCTTGGGTGCAGATTCTATGGCCTTCCAGGATTCATGGAATCTCCCGTCAAAGGCAGACAGGAGTTCAAGGGGTGCTGGAGATTTGAGAAGATCCATGGCCCATCTCCTGAGGTGAAGCTTGATAGAACACCTTTTTACAGAAAGGTGGCTGACCTTGAAAAGGAGCTTAGAGACAGACTGCGATATTACCAGCGCTATAAGAAAACAGTTGCTCAGATGATCCTTGATGAAACCAACCCTGATGCACTGGTCATGAGAGGTTACGATATCTTTGAAGGGTATTGATGGATCACCTTAAGGATGAAAAAAGCCACTACCTTCTTCAGATCTGTTGATTGGTATTCCCGGTGTGAGGATGCCTCAAAGGGTAAAAAGGACAAGCCCCTGAGAAAAGCTGTTTACCTTACAGGACACAGGTGAAGCCGTGTTGAGAATCAAAAAGGGCCGGATTATTATTTACCGCATCTATGATGTGGCCTCTGAGATTGACCTCTCCCTGATAGAGGCACTGGCAAAGGAAGGCGTGAGGAGGCTCAGGCTTTCCCGTTACCCCTACATGAAGGCCCTTGAGTTCACAAACCCACCCGTGTCTCTTGAACTCAAGGGTTTCCAGCGGAAGGTTCTTGAATCAGACTTCAATGTCTCAATAATTGCAAAGGCATATGATTTCGGGGTGGTCTCTCTTGCCTTTAATTTCCCTGTCTCTTCCGTCACCTTTCAGGAGCTTGAGGATATATCAAGGGTGCTTGACACGGATGAGTCAATTGATGCCATTGCCATTGAATATCTCAAGAACCTTATAAAGACATTCCAGGTGGCTATGGTGGAACCCGAGATAAAGGAGGATGTCTTTGAGGACTACATGATCTTTTATATTGAGGAGTTCTCGGAGAAGATAACAGCCCATGATCTTCTCAGCCAGTACGATCCATCAAGGCTACTCCTGTATGAAAAAAGACCTTTAAGCACATATGCAAAAGAGGAGACCCTGAGATACAGGTTCAGCTATTATCCTGACGACCTTGTTGTGCTTCATTTTGACAATGCCCTCATTATTGAACCAAGGGGTGATTATGACATGGTGGACATCCTTGAGTTTGCCAATGCACAGATACTGGAGCTGAGATACTACGATTCTGTTCTGGACAGACAACTCCAGAGGATATACGATGAACTTTCAAGAAGGGGCGGTGTATCCATCTTCAAGATAAGGGAATACGAGAGGTTGGCCCGCAATCTTACCGAAACAGTGACGGATCTGACAGAAGTCACCGAAAAGGTAAACAATGCACTAAAGGTGACAGAGGATGTATATTATGCGAAGATCTACCAGACCGCCATGTATCTGCTGAGGAGTCAGGACTGGGAGACAAGTATCAGGGAAAAACTGAATATCCTCTCAAACACATACAAGATGATATATGATGAGATAGCCACTAAAAGAGGACATCTCCTTGAGCTTGGAATTTTCCTGTTAATAGTAATAGAGATCATCCTTGCCATAATTTAGCTGCAGAGATAACCCGCACCAAAGCATACCAGAAAATCTGTTATAATTTCTGCAATGACCGGAAAGAAAGAGATAACAAGGGCAGCCTCGTCCTTTTCCTTTGCAACGATTCTCAGCCGTCTTCTTGGCTTCCTGAGAGACATGATACTTGCAAGATACCTTGGTGCATCAGGCATATCTGATGCATTTTTTGTGGCCTTCAGGATTCCCAACCTTATGAGGGATCTCTTTGCCGAGGGGTCTATGTCGTCGGCATTCATCCCCGTGCTTACCGAGGTCAACCTGAGGGAGGGTCCGAAGGAGACCATCCGTATCGCACGCCTCACGCTTACCCTCATCCTTGTCGTTGTTGGCAGCTTTACTGTGGCAGGCATTGTATTTTCACCCTGTATCGTGAAGATTATCGCACCGGGCTTTCAGGACCCTGGAAAGATAGATACCACTGTGTTGCTGACGAGGATAATGTTTCCCTTCCTCCTCTTTGTGAGCCTTGCAGCCTTCGCAATGGGTGCCCTCAATGTGAAGGGGGTGTATTTTGTACCTGCCCTTGCCTCGGCATGGTTTAACATCACGATCATAATAACCATAATTGTTGTTGTGTACTTCTTTCACAACCCGCTGATTGCTGCTGCAATTGGCGTAACCATCGGCGGATTCATGCAGTTTGCAACCCAGGTGCCCTCCTACCTGAGGCAGGGATACTCCCTCAGGCCCCTGACGGGTTTCAATAACCCCCATATCAGAAAGATGGGCATGTTGATAGTGCCTGTCATGTTCGGACAGGCTGTGGGTCAGTTAAATATCTTCATAAGCACCCTGCTTGCCTCCTATCTCCAGGAGGGCAGTATCACCTACCTCTATTACTCCATGAGGCTCATCCAGTTTCCGATAGGTATCTTCGGTGTGGCAATGGCAATGGCTGTGCTCCCCACGCTCTCAAGACATGCTGCTTCTGGTGACATTTCATCCCTGAGGTCTGACCTCTCCTATGGACTGAGGTTGCTCTTCTATCTGGCAATCCCCTCAATGGCCGGTCTCATAGCATTAAGAGAGCCCATCATTAGTATGCTCTTTCAGAGGGGACAATTCACATATGCAGACACGGTGCAGACCGCCTTCTCCCTTGTCTTCTATTGCATCGGTATCTGGTCCATGGTGGGAAACAAGGTGATGGTATCAGCCTTCTATTCCCTTAAAGACACGGCAACTCCTGTAAAGATCGCTGCACTGGCCCTGCTCTTGAATGTGGGCCTGAGCCTGGTGCTGATGGGTCCGTTGAGGCATGGGGGGTTGGCCCTTGCAAACTCCCTCTCATCATGGGTGAACTTCCTCATCCTCTTTTATATCCTCAGAAGGAGACTCAGAGGGGTGGAGGGAAGGGCAATAGTGAGGTCCTCTGTGAAGATAACCACTGCCTCGCTGTTGATGGGAGTTGTTCTGTCCCTGCTGTCCAGTGCAGGGATATGGGCTCAGGGTGGCAGGTTCCTTGAGAAATCGCTTCTTCTTGCAGCTCTGATTTCCGGCGGTACTATCCTCTATTTAGTCCTTTCAAAGGTCATGCACATCAGAGAGCTGAGGGATGTGATAGCTGTTGTTAGAAGGTAGTCTTCAGGCTTTACAGAACAGCCCCACCTTGTAGAGGTCTGGCGAGATCATCTTGACCCACCTGACCGTCCCTGTAGAACAGTTACCCTTCAGCAGATTGGAAAAGACCTTGATCCTCTGGCCCTCCTTGACAGGCTTGAAGAGATAAAGACAAAGGCCGTGTCTGCTCACATTAACGGTAATCGCGAGATTTGAACTTGTCTTTTTCTCTTCTCTTTGTTCATCAGGCAGGTCATAATCCACTGTGGTAACAAGAATCTCCCTCGCGTCCTTTCTTCTTTCCAGATGTACCATTATGCCCCCTATAGTATAATGTAACTATTTAAACATAATAAAAACTTGATAGTCAAGTATAAAACTCTCCAGGTCGGCTTAAAACCGGCTCTTATATCAGAACTAAAAGCCTCTTTCAATCTCTTCTTTGATCCTTTTAAGCCATGTCTTCAGGTCTTCTCTGAGTTTGGATTTTATCTTTTCAGCCCTTCTGATCTTTTCGGGATCGCCATAGATCATGAAGGCAAGATCCCTTATGGCCCTGCCTATGTCAACTATGATTGAGACGTTACCAGGCTCTTCTTTCTCATCCGCTACACCCAGGATCTCATCGGGTATTTCAAAGTCTTCCTCATGAATATAGAGCGTTTTATGTTTATCAAGCCTCTTTAACCTCAAGGTCACCCTGAGATTGCCGCCGGCATGTTGCATTACTATCTTCTTGTTTTTCTTGAAGCCAACAACCTCGGTCTCATATTCAATGAGCTCACCCTCTTTCTCCAGTTTCACCCTGAATCTTGTACCCTTCCTGACCTCTCCATCCGTCAGCTTGTCAACACCTATCAACCTGAAGGCAGGGCTTAATCCAAGCCTTCTTTCAAGATCAGATGCAAATTCAAAGACCTTCTCTACAGGGGCCATAATCTCTATTGATTCAATGAGTCTGTGCATTACTTTTCCATCTCATTAAAAGGAAAAGGAACTTTTTCATTGTTCTTCAAACAATCTTTTTCAGCCCGTCAAGGGACTTTACGATTACATACTTTCCTTCAAAGTCAATGATGCCATCGCGTCTCATCTTATTCAGTGTGGCAGTCACAGTCTCCCTCGTTGAAGCTATGAGGTCTGCATAGTCGCTGTGTTTTAATTTTAGCCTGATAAGATACCCTTCATCATGGGGCACGCCGAAATCATCAAGAAGGTTGAGCAGTGTCCTTGCAAGGCGCTGCTCCACTGTACTGTAAAGGAGGTCAAGGATCTTGTTCTCTATCTTCCATCTCCTGAGCCCGATCATCTTTGTGAGCCTTATTGAGAGACCGGGTACCATCTGGAGCATCCTGTCAAAATCCACCTTTTTCATGATACATATCAGCCCGTCTTCAATCACCTCGGCAGACTCATCCCTCTCCACAGGCTCCACATAGGCCATCTCTCCGAAGATGGTGCCACCCTTACAAATATCAAGGATTATCTCCTTGCCCTGGGGGGTGAGTTTGGTGATCTTCACAGCACCCTTTTTCAGTATGTAGATGTTCTTGTCCGATGATCCCTGAAGATAAAGTACCTCACCCTTTTTTACCTCCCTCATCCGGGAGTATTCGTCAAGCATCCTGTATTCTTCATCCCTGAGATGACTGAAGATGTCAAGGTTCTTAAGATACCAGAGCTTTGTCCTCTGCTGTGTCATAATGGGCGTCCTTTCTGAGTCTATTTTATTATACCTCAGAGAGGCGACAATGTAATGGAAATTACATCTGCTGTGGTAACATAATTGTATGGTAAGGGGAAACATCTGTTATCGCTGTGGAAGAGAGATGCCCTTCTGGTATGTAGAGGAGGGTGATCTCACAATATCCTCAGAAAAGATAACCTGCCCCTATTGTGGATGGGTGCTTGAGGGCGCAATGGATTTACACAATGATGAGGAGGAGGAAAAAGATACCACTGACGAATAAAGCTTATTACCCTGTCCTCAAAGGAGGGCCGATCCTTAAAAGCCCTGTATCTGTAATCTCAAGAAAGAATGTACGTGTATCATGTCCACAGAGTCTGCACCCGTCTATTCTGAAGAGCCTCACAATATCACCTGGGGGTTTGCCAAAAAGTCTTGCGCTGTACTGGGACATCACCAGCTCCTTGGCAAGGACCATTGTCCCGTCAACAATATGTCCTACCGCATACCCTCCAGCTGCCTCTGCGGTGAGTTCCTCATGGCCTGACCTCTTCTGGGAGACAAGCAGGGCTGTCTGATGCCACTTCTTCAGGAAGTTATATACCTGCCTTACAACTGTTCTTGCAAGCATCTCCCTGTGTTCATAGAGCCCGGTAACGGAATCAATTACGGTAATACCTGTCTTGTATGTCCTGATCACATGTGCAAGTGTGGCAAGAAGGTTGGGGAGGTTTTCACGGAGCAGGCCATGGGATGCTGCATCAATCAGGATAATATTATCCTCTATATCTTCAAACCTGAGCCCCATGGCCCTTGCCCTTTCATTTAGGGAAAGGGAAACAAAGGATGCCGGTGTCTCAACTGTTATAAACGCGACATTTCTGCCCAGGGATGCCTGCTTAATGGCGAACTGTTCAACGAGAAGGGTCTTTCCCGTATCTGATGAACCTGTTATGTTGAGCACGCTCAGACAGGGTATCCCGCCAAGTGGTTTCTTGATAACCCTGTTATCTATTATTTCTGTTGTGAAAAAGAGCCCATCAAGGCCTTCCACGCCTGTTGGAAGGCCTTCTATCCTCGGAGCTGCCTTCAGTGCCCTCCTGCCCGTGATGATCCCTTCCTCTATTACCTGTGGCCTTTCAATCTCCCTTACCTCCATCCTCATCCCCCCTTTACTGGATGTGGTGATCAGTCTTCATTGAGCAGTTTATAGGCCAGCTTCACTATGGCACCGGCTGTATGGCCTTTCAACTCTCCTCCCTCCTCATCAACAAGCTCCTGCAGTCTCTTTATCCTCTCTTTTGCGTATTCAGGGTTTGCCTGCAGGATATTTCTTACGGACTGCCGTGTAATCCCAAGCTCCTTTGCTATCTCATCTTCCACCCTGTTATATTCCTCCTTCAGCACCACGGCATAGGCCGCCCTGGCAAGAGCAGGCAACCAGGTAAGGGAACGATACCGGGTCAACTGTTTTAATCCTCCAAGCAGTTCAATGGATTTCATGAAAATCTTCTGGACCTTTGTCTCGGGATCAACCTCTACCATGGTGGCCTCTCTCACCATAGCTGACACCTCCTTTCATCTGTGTTTTTAAGAGTTAAATAAAGGGCTGAACTTACATGAAAGAGCTTAAAGGAAATGACAGGTGGAAAAGAATTTTAACCTTCTATTTTTTTAATTAACACAAATCAAGGGTGATTTCAACCACCAAAAAAGAAGATATTTAAGGTATTCTGAAGAAAAAACCTTTGATTTCCAATTTGAATATAATATTTACTTAAAGAAGAGGCTATTCATCTTTGTGCTATCATATTGCAGGATATTGGTCCAATTGTTCGCATCAACATCTCCATTTGTAATGATGCTTACATCTTTTGTTTCTGATCCGTGCTATCCTGATAGCAACAATACAAGAGGAGGTTGAGATGAAAGGGCTGAGAAATCTATCAAGCATGTTGGTTATGGCACTTTTACTTCTGGTGCCTTCCATTACAAAGGCAGCGGAACAGAAGGTGCTGGGTTTTGAAGGCAAACACGCACCTGTATGGTATCTCAAGGCAACAAGGCCATACCTGATCGGTGGTTATGGTGACAACTTCAACTACGACGGCTCAAGGGTCTCTCCCCTGCTGGGCACGGCAGAGGCAGCCCTTGATGCAGAGAAAGAGACGGGAGAGATGGTGGTGAGGATTACAGGCACCATTAATCCTGAGAAAGGAAAGACCTACACAGGTGATATCACCATCTACTTCCACCCTGTAAAAGGGGGACCGCCCTTTTTTGAAGGAGGTGTTGCTGATTTCATCTACATCCATGGTGACACAAAACAGGGCCCACCTGTTATGCCAAAGACCAGGACATTCCTTGCTGCCTGGGGCAAGGCCGATATATATGTGAATGGCAGGCTGGTGTACAAAGACCTTGATGGTCATATGATGTATACCGAGAGGGTGAGGGACAGGATTACAAAGGCCATATACAACCATGACAGGAGTGGCTACTACAGCCCCAGGAACCCCTCTGACTACTCTGTGGCTGCTCCTGATGAGAGGGAGCTGCACTTTGTGGCCCATAGCGAGAAAAAGGACCCAGGGAATTTTCCGCCCAATACCGTCTGGATTCACCTGAATTTTGAGAATGCAGGGGATGAAATGTAGCCATTTGCAGAAAAGGCCTATGCTCAACCAAGCAATTGAAGCCCCGGCCCCTGGCCGGGGCTTCACGGTCAGAGACCGGCATCGTCTGCATTAAGGTTTAATAAAACACATATCTGCCAAAACCAAAATCCCTGACAAGGCAGGGCACCTCATAAAAATAAGCCAACCACAGGATTAAACAATAAAGTAACCTCTTTTTTATCGTTATACACTAAATCAAGTAAAGAAACAAACCCTATAGGCCCAGAGGTGGTGAAGAATGCCATGTAGCAATACCTCA
>DROX01000190.1 GCA_011321725.1 Nitrospirota bacterium
AGGGTTGTAAGCATCGGAAAGGTTGCGGAGAAATAATCTATATGGCACTACTGAAGAGGATCGCTGGACACAACAGGCAGAAAGAGATAATCATAAATGCATTGAGAAGGGGAAGGATTGCAACCACCTATCTCTTCTGCGGTGAAAGCGGCATAGGTAAAAAGACATTCGCTGTTGAATTCGCCAGGCTTTTGAACTGTGAGGCACCCTTGCCAGGACCTGACGCCTGTGATAATTGCAGTAGCTGCAGAAAGATATCCACAAACAGGCATCCCGACATCCTCCTGGTCTCTCCTGAGGCGAATCTCATAAAGATAGAGATGATAAGGGAGGTGCAGGAGTTCCTCTCCATGGCTCCTTATGAAGGAAAGACAAAGGTGGTGATCATAGATGAGGCCCATCTGATGAATCAGGCCGCCTCCAATGCATTCCTCAAAACCCTTGAAGAACCTGCACCAGAGAGCCTGATCATCCTTGTTAGCAGCCTACCTGAGCAGCTCCTGGAGACCATAAGGTCCCGCTGTTTCAGGCTGAACTTTTCTCCACTCAATGAAGATGATACCCGTGATGTGATAAAGACCTATCTCAATGTTCATGGGGAGGCATCCCTTGAAACACTCCTGAAGCTATCCATGGGAAGGCCCGGACTGGTTGGCAGTGCACTCTCAGAGGGGGTGTTGGATGAGTTTGACGATTTCTCAAGGGTGCTGACCCATGGTTCGGTGCCTGACAGGATAAAGGACAGGGCTGATATGGAACACTGGATTGACAGACTCCTGATAATACTTCGTGATCTGGTGCTGGTGCAGACCCTTCCGGATACAGGTGAGAAGGTTCTATTTGCTGCAAACCTGGAGGATTTCTACAGCAGGGTTAGTAAAAAGTTTGAAACTGATTTTATAATAAAACTATACACCCAGTTGAACGAGATCAAGAGGATGTTGAGATTCAATATCAATCTTGCCATCGCAAGAAATGTGATTGAATCAAGACTGAAGGAGCAGTACCAATAAAATCCCTGGAGGATACCATGTCGGATGAAACAAATAAATCAGCCACCGAGGTACTTGAGGAAAAGGCAAACCTGGTGGGCATAAGGTTCAAGCCCTGTGGGAAGACATATATCTTTGATCCGGGCGATATTGAGCTTGAAGAGGGAGACCTTGTTGTGGTTGAATCCATGTTCGGTCTCACCCTTGGCAGGGTTGTAACAAAGAACATAAGGAACAGAGAGCAGAAGGAGATCAAGAAGGTTATAAGAAAGGCAACGGAAGAGGACCTGAGGGCACATGAGAACAACAGGCCCCTTGAAGAGGACGCAAGGAGGTTCTGCCTTGAGCGTATCAAGGCAAGGGGTCTGCCCATGAAGCTGGTCACCACCGAGGCAACCCTTGATCGGCGCAGGATCATATTCTACTTCACCGCAGACGGAAGGATTGATTTCAGGGAGCTTGTGAAAGACCTTGCCGCAAAATTCAGGACAAGGATTGAGATGCGCCAGATTGGGGTAAGGGATGAGGCAAAGATGCTTGGTGGTATAGGAATCTGCGGCAGACAACTCTGCTGCAACTCCTTTCTCTCAAACTTTGCGCCCATATCAATAAAGATGGCAAAGGACCAGGAGCTGGTTCTTAACACTTCAAAGCTGACGGGTATATGCGGACGGCTGATGTGCTGTCTAAGCTATGAATATGACGGCCCCATTGAGGGTGAGATTGACGAGGCCCTTGAGGGGTGTCTCTGCGAGGAGTGTCCAGCTGATGAGCTGCCCTACAGCTTTCCCGAGGAAGAGAAGAAGGTCTCCGGGACTGAAGAACCAGTGGCACCTCCTGTGAAAGAGAACAGAGAGGCTGTAACAGACATGGGTTCGGATACCATGGCCGAGGCCAGGGCAGAACAGCCAAGACCCCATCCAGAGCCTCCATCGGTGAAGGCAGAAGAGGGTGATGTGAGGAAAAAGGAGGGAGCAGGGGAGAGATTCAACAGGAAGAGACCCTTCAAAAAGAGAAAGGGTGTATCATCACATAAAAAGAGGAAGAAAAAAAGGAAAAGAAAGGGACGCTGATATGGAAAGGTTCTATGTCACCACACCTATATACTATGTAAACGATACCCCGCATATCGGACATGTCTACACCACAGTGGCAGCTGACATCCTTGCCAGATTCAACAGGCTTCTTGGCAAGAGGGTATTCTTCCTCACTGGCACGGACGAGCATGGCCAGAAGGTCCAGAAGGCTGCTGAAGAGAGGGGATTATCGCCAAAAGAACATGCTGACATGATGGTACAGAACTTCAAGATGCTCTGGGAAAGGATGAATATATCCCATGATGCCTTTATAAGGACCACCGATGAAGAACATATAAAGGTTGTTCAGGAGATACTGAAGAGGCTTCATGACAGGGGTGAGATCGTGAAGCGGCCCTACAAGGGCTGGTACTGCACCCCTGATGAGAGGTTCTGGACGGAAAAGGAGCTTGTTGATGGCAAATGTCCTGACTGCGGAAGGCCTGTGGAGG
>DROX01000191.1 GCA_011321725.1 Nitrospirota bacterium
AAGACCCTTGTCTATCCACTTAAGTCTTAAAAGACTCTGTCTTTTATTATTTAAATCCCATTGCATCAATGCCATGATGAACCACCTCTGGGCCTTTATTACTGCTCACTGCTTACTGCTCACTGTGAATAAGGTGTGGTGCTTATTTTTCTTCGGCACCCTGCCTTGTTTTATAAAACTGAAATTATTTTGGATACTACCGCCTGACAGTAACGACAGATTAATATATAAAAAATATTATGATTTAGGCAAAGTTCCTGTGGATTGCATTATCTTTATGAGTCACA
Source organism: Nitrospirota bacterium (assembly GCA_011321725.1). Classification (GTDB taxonomy): domain Bacteria; phylum Nitrospirota; class Thermodesulfovibrionia; order Thermodesulfovibrionales; family JdFR-85; genus JAADHP01. The sequence goes on from DROX01000191.1 coordinate 288, forward strand.
TCGCCTCAGATCTGACCATTCTGGATAGTTATAGTTCTGAAGTATGTCTCCATAGCACAGTTTTCAATCTCAACCAGTCTCTGGAAGGGATGATTAAAGTCCTCCATCCCCGCAGCGAATACGCCATGTCCGTATACAATGACGGCATCACTTTCTCTGAATGCTGCTGGAACAGTGTTTACAATCCCTGTTCTTCCAGTGCCAATCTCGCCAGGCACAATCGGTGTGCCACAGAGAAACCTCTTTTCAGGGCATCTCCTGTAGCACTCCCCACGAAGGGGGCAGTCTTCTTTTTCGCAGTACATGGACATGATCACGGAAAACTTTGGATGACCATGGAGGATGAATCTATAGGCGGTCTCCCTGTATATGGCCCTGTGCGTGGGGAACTCAGATGATGCGGTTATTCCAACAGAGGATGAGCCATCTATGGGGACAGCATCAATCGCACCCTCCAGTTCATCCAGGGAGGCGGATGTTTCACTTATATAGATGGTATCATTCATGCAGGCCGAGATATTGCCAAAATAGGAATCCACAAGTCTTTTTTCAATGAGGAGCCTTCCAGCCTCGGTGAGCATCTTTACCAGTTCGTCCTCACCTGATGGTATGCCCCTTGCCAGCCGGGTATCCCTTATATGCACAGGCCTGATGTAGCTCCTTACCCTATCAAATACCTCAGGCCTTTCCCTGTCATCCCTGAGGGTCCCTCTGAGATATACGAGGCTGTCGTAGAAGTATTTCACAAAGGTGGAGAAGCAGGTTGAACTGAAGGATACAAAGGCCTGTTCAGGTGATACGGTTCCATAGCTTACAATGGCCGGTCCGTCTTCAACAATTACCGATTTTCTTTCAGAGAGCGCCCTGTATATCAGGGAGCTGTCAAAGAGATCAACTACAGGGATATCATGAAAGAATGTGCGTGTTTCGCAATCCTCTGGGATGATCCTTTCCCCTTCGGTCCTTCCCCATCTTAAGAGTTCCCTGAGAATGAGGTTGTATGGTGGCCCTGGCAATGCTACAAGCAGGGAGTTGATCTCCATGAGATCAAAGATTTTAAACATGGCATCCCTGATCCGTGGGTTCTGCAGCCCTCCATAACTGTAGATCTCATCATCAATGGCAAGAAAGAGGATTGCATCATATGCAGAAAGAGACTGGGAGATTATCTTCTCTGTAAATTTCTTGAGCAGACTGATCATTATTCTGGTTTGAAGATAAGGACACTCAGGGGAGGCAGGGTAATTGAGATACTGTAGGGTCTTTCATGAACAGGGTTTTCAGATGCCATTACACCACCAAGATTTCCCATGTTTGTGCCACCATATATAGCTGAGTCACTGTTGAGAATCTCTCTGTAAAAACATTTCTGCGGTACCCCTATCAGATAGCCCTCACGTGGTACGGGGGTGAAGTTGCAGACAAAGACGAGGAAGTTATCATCATTTCGGGCTTTCCTCATGAAGGAGATAATGCTCTGTTCCGTATCGGAGAAGTCTATCCATTCAAAGCCCTCGTGGTGGAAATCCACCTCGTAGAGTGCAGGCTCTGATTTGTAGATACGATTAAGGTCTTTTACATACTGCTGAAGTTTTCTGTGGCCCTCTTCATTCAAAAGATGCCATTGAAGCGATGAGTTACAGTCCCACTCCCACCACTGTCCAAACTCACCTCCCATGAAGAGGAGCTTCTTTCCTGGATGTCCAAACATATATCCCAGCAGTGCCCTAAGGTTTGCGAATTTCTGCCACAGGTCGCCGGGCATCTTGTCAAGGAGTGAGCGTTTGCCGTGGACCACCTCATCATGTGAGAGGGGCAGGACAAAGTTTTCCGTGAAGGCATAGAGGAGGCTGAATGTGAGATTGCCGTGATGATACTTCCTGAATATGGGGTCCTTTGTGAAGTATTCAAGTATATCATGCATCCAGCCCATATTCCACTTCATTGTAAACCCGAGTCCTCCAAGATAGGTGGGTCTTGAAACCCCGGGCCATGCAGTTGATTCCTCGGCCACTGTTACAGCCCCTGGCCAGTAGAGATGAACCACCTCGTTGAATCTTTTTATGAAATCTATTGCCTCAAGATTCTCTCTGCCCCCATAGATGTTTGGTATCCACTCACCATCCTGGCGGGAATAATCAAGATAGAGCATGGATGCAACAGCATCCACCCTGAGGCCATCTATATGATATTTATCAAGCCAGAAACAGGCAGAGGAGATGAGAAAACTCCTGACCTCATTTCTTCCATAGTTGAAAATAAGGGTGCCCCAGTCCCTGTGCTCGCCCTTCCTGGGGTCTTCATGCTCATAAAGACAGGTGCCATCAAAGAACCTGAGTGAGAAATCATCCTTAGGGAAGTGGGCTGGCACCCAGTCAAGTATCACACCGATGCCTGCCTGATGACACTTGTCAATAAAATACATGAACTCTTCAGGCGTACCATATCTGCTTGTTGGTGCAAAATAACCTGTGCACTGATATCCCCATGACTCGTCAAGGGGATGCTCTGTAACAGGCAACAACTCAATATGTGTGAAGCCCATCTCAAGGACATAGGGGATCAGTTTTTCCGCAAGCTCCCTGTAGGAAAGATAGGAGCCATCCTCTCTTCGCATCCAGGAGCCAAGATGGACCTCGTAGATGCTGAAGGGTCTGTTCAACTGGTCGGTATGTCTTCGTGTCTCCATCCACTCCCGGTCGTTCCAGGTGTATCTGTTTATATCGTACACGACTGTTGCGGTCTTTGGCCGCAGTTCAAAGAAGAAACCATAGGGGTCTGACTTTATCCTGACCATCCCCTCTATGCGTGACTTGATGTGGTATTTATAGAGGTCGCCCTCTTTTGCCTCAGGCACAAAGATACTCCACACCCCGGAGGAGCCATTGGGAGACATGGGATGCACCGAAGGGTCCCAGTCATTAAAAGAGCCTATCACACTGACTGATTCAGCATTGGGAGCCCATACCGCGAAATGAACACCCCTGACACCGTCTAACTCTATAACATGAGAGCCTAACTTCTCATAGGCCCTGAAGTTGCTGCCCTCATTAAAGAGATAGAGATCATACTCCGTAAGATATCTCTCCATTACCTTTATGCAGCCCTTATCTTTTTCTTTGTCCATTCAACCAGCCCTCCTGATTCAATCAGTTCCTGCATAAAGGGAGGAATTGGTTTGGCCTGGTACTGTTCATTCTTTGTGAGATTGGTTATAACCCCTCTGTCAGCATCAATCTCTATCTCATCACCCTCACCGATCCTGTCGGCAGCCTCGGGAGATTCAAATATGGGCAGGCCTATATTGAAGGCATTCCTGAAGAATATCCTTGCAAAGCTCTTTGCTACCACAGCCTGTATGCCGGCAGCCTTTATGGCAATCGGTGCATGTTCACGGGAGGAGCCACAGCCGAAATTCTTATCTGCCACGATTATATCCCCTGGCCTGACCTTTTTTGGAAACTCAGGGTCAGCATCCTCCATTACATGCAGTGCCAGCTCCTTCGGATCAGATGTGTTGAGATAACGTGCCGGGATAATTGCATCCGTATCAATATCAGCGCCGAACTTCCATGTCTTTCCCCTTATTTTCATAGCAGTCCTCCATTATTTGATTCACATTAAAAATGACCAAGGGTCACTAAATAAAAACTAACAAGACAGGCCTTCTTTTGCTTATTAACCATCAACTCATCCACTCATTCACCCATTCACCCATTTACTCATCCACTCATCAACTGCTGAATATATTTTACAGCAAGGGGGTAATTAAGGTAAAATTATATAAAGAGGGCGCTACAATCAATTAGTGGCATTATTTACGTATTTATGTATAATTTTGATTTGAAAGGGATCGGGGAGGAGTACTTAATATCCTACCACATTGCGGAAGAGCTTCTGATAGGTATAATCTGCCTTTTCATTGCGCTGAGGGTTTTCCTTGCCAGAAAAGAGGGGTATAAGAGAAACGAAGAAGAGCTCAAGAGCAGATTGTATCTCATAGGCTCTGCCTTCCTCATACTCTCCCTGAGCAGCTTCATTCATGCCCTCATACATGAGCAGAAACTGGACCAGAACCTGCTGTACCAGACCGTGGTTGCCTACTGTTTCGGACTCCTTACACTTGTTATCGGGATCTCCTCTGAAAGACCCTGGAGATGGGGGTTTTTCCCCTTCATCTATTTTGGTCTTCTCATATTCCTTGTTCCTTATATTTATAAGGCACTCCCCATCTTTGGAGAGTTCAGGCCACTTATCTGGCTCAGTGTGGCCTATCTTTCGGGTATTGTCTGTATGCTCTATTTTGCTGCCTTCTACAGGACCGGCTCAAGGAACTTTATCTATTCAGGGCTCGGGCATGCCTTTATATGTCTTTCAGCAATACTGCTCTTCTTCCCTGCCCCCATTGGTTCCACCATCTGGCTATATGGACATATATTCAGACCCATTGGTTTTGTGGTTCTCTTTTTCAGCATGAACCAGGAGGAGTTCAAGCGCCTGGGAGGAAGTATTCTTTACAGGGCGCTGTCTGCCTTCAGCCTCCTTGCTGCAATACCACTTCTTGTTTTTGGCACCATAGTGTTTTATGAAAATGTTCATCCTATCCAGATAATGGGCAGAAGGATGCTTGTATTCCTGCTCCTCCTTGTTACCCTTGCCTCAGCCCTTATATTCGGCCTTGGAATGATAATCAGGCTGATAAAACCCATATTGAACCTCAAGTCCTCTGTTGACACACTGGTTGAAGAGGGGTTCAACAAGCAGGTTGAGATCACAAGCAATGATGAGATAGGGGAACTGTCAGGTGCATTCAATGAGATGGTGGTTAAGCTGAGAAATGCCATAGCCGAGCAGGACAGGCTCAGCAGGCTTGCAGCCACAGGTGAGCTTGCTGCCACCCTTGCCCATGAGATAAAGAATCCCCTCAATGCAATAGGAGGTGCTGCAACATACCTTGGCAAGAACTTCAGAGGTGCACTGATACAGGAGTTCTCAAGGATCATAATAGATGAGGTATCAAGAATAAACAAACTTACCACCACGCTTCTGAATTTTGCAAGACCCCTGAAGCCAGAACCGGCACCAACGGATCTGAAGGGACTGATCAATGAAACAGTGACCCTTCTAAACCAGGAGGCAAGAGAACACGAAATAACAATCTCCACCGATGTCTCTGATGATATCCCTATTGTCATGATTGACCACAATCAGATAAAGCAGGTACTGATTAATATCCTCCTGAACTCCTTTGATGCCGTGGAGAAGGGTGGCAGGGTTAAAATAAAAAGCTATTCTGCCAATGGTTCTGTTAATATAAGTATAGAGGACAATGGCAAGGGTATAAAGAACGAGGATCTGAAACACATCTTCAATCCCTTCTTTACCACCAAGACAAGGGGCACAGGGCTTGGTCTTGCCATATCAAAAAAGATAATAAAAGAGCATGGTGGTGATATAATAGTAGAGAGTGTCCCCGGCAAGGGGAGTGTATTCACAATAGAGTTACCAATCAGATACAATTAAATATTATGAACTACAGGGCTTTAATAGTAGACGATGAGATCAACAGCCTCAAGGTGGTCTCTGCTACCTTGAAGCGAGAGGGTTTTGAGGTTGAGACCTCCCTTAATGCGGAGGATGCCATAGAAAGGCTCAAGGACAACCATTTTGACATCATAGTGTCTGATTATAAACTGCCCGGCATGAATGGAGAGGAGCTTCTTGACAAGGTAAAGGTTCTTGCACCTGCAACACCTGTGGTATTGATGACAGCCTATGGTACCATTGAACGGGCCGTGAATGCCATGAAGAAGGGTGCCTATACATATCTCACAAAACCGGTCAATCTTAATGTGATGATCTCCGTTATCAAAGATGCCATAAGAGAGAAAGACCCCCTTTTAAGGGATGACATAACGGAGAGCTACCAGTTCATAAACATTATAGGCAAGTCCAAACCCATGCGTGAGGTCTTTTCCATGATCCACAGGGTCAGCAAGACCGATGCAAGCGTACTGATCCTTGGTGAGAGTGGTACTGGTAAGGAACTGGTGGCCAGGGCCATCCATTATACATCCCTGAGGGCAGACAATCCCTTCATACCCATTGACTGTACCACCATCCCCCAGGAGCTTATGGAGAGCGAGCTCTTCGGATATGACAAGGGTGCCTTTACATGTGCCTATGAAAACAAGATCGGCCTTATTGAGATGGCCAACGGTGGCACCGTATTTTTTGATGAGATAGGGGATCTTGATTTCACACTCCAGAAAAAGCTCCTGAGGTTCCTTCAGGAGAAGGAGTTTTACAGGCTTGGGGGCAAGAAAAAGATAAATGTTGATGTAAGGGTGCTGGCAGCCACAAACAGGGATATTGAGGCGGCTGTAAACAGGGGGGAGTTCAGGGCTGACCTTTACTACAGGCTTAATGTCATCACCATACATATCCCGCCGCTCCGTGAGCGCAGGGAGGATATCCCCCTTCTGTCGGCCCACTTCCTTGAGGTATTCAGCAAGAAGAACAAGAAGGAGATAAAGGGGTTCGACCATGAGGCCCTTGAGGCGATGGTTAATTATGACTGGCCAGGCAATGTAAGGGAGCTGGAGAATGTGGTTGAGCGTGCTGTAATACTCTGCCCGGACGATACGATAACAACAGAATTCCTGCCAAGGAAGCTCGTCATGGAGAAGGAGGAGATACAGAGGGGTGGAGAGGAATTCAATCTCCTTGAGATTGAGCGGAAGATCATCCATAAGGCCCTGGAGAAGACGGCCTGGAACCAGTCACAGGCAGCAAAGCTCCTTGGCATAACAAGAAAACAGCTGAGGACAAAGATGAAAAACCTCGGGTTGTTAAACACCGCTGACTAAGCCTTCATCCTCTGTCGCAGTGCCTCGTAGAGAAGCACGCCTGCAGCTACGGAGACATTAAGAGAATTGACTTTCCCCCTGACAGGTATCCTTATTATTCTGTCGCAGTATTTCTTCACAGTGGGTCTTATTCCTTCCCCTTCTGAACCCAGAAGGATTGCCACTGCAGCCCTGAGATCAGCATCCCAGTGAAGTATCTCTCCGTCAGCCTCTGCTGCATACACTGTAATCCCCCTTTCTTTCATGCCCATGATTGCATGTTTTATATTGGATACCCTTACAATGGGGATGTGTTCAATTGCACCTGCAGATGTCTTGGCCACTGTCATTCCAGATGCCACTCTTCTCTTCTCCATAATCACACCATGCACCCCTGCAACCTCTGCTGTCCTGATTATTGCACCCAGGTTGTGAGGATCGGTTATACCGGTAAGGAGGAGATATAAGGGTGGTTCCCCTTTCTCTGCTGAAAGGTCGTAAAGGTCTTCTACGGAATAAGTCTTTTCAGGGCCTGCAACCCTTGCAGCAACCCCCTGATGTCCTGATGGAAAGGATGAAAAGAAGGACCGGTCAACACGTTCAACAGGTACCCCCCTTGCCTTTGCATATTCAAGGATCCTTTTTATGACCGAGCCACTTCTACTGCGGAGGATGTAGATCCTCTGCACAGCGCAACCGCTTCTGAGGCGTTCAATGACAGGGTTTATGCCATAAAGCCAGGGGCCTTCTCTAACGGCCATGTCCTGCTTTTACACGCCAGATTGTGCCTGATGGTGTGTCCTCAAGGATTATTCCCTTCTCTTTGAGTTCATCCCTGATGGCATCTGCACGCTTCCAGTCCTTTTCCTTCCTCGCACTGGCACGAAGCTCTATCTTTTTTTGTATCTCCTCCTCGGTCATGTTAGGTACCCTTGTCCTGAGCAGTGAAAGGTGCCACTCTTTCGGGGATCTCTGGAAGACGTTAAGCACAGCCCCTGTTTCTCTCAGCGCCCTTATTGCATCCGATATGAGGGACAGGGCCACATCACCAGAGGGCTTTGAATCAAGGAATCTGTTTATCTCCCTCAGTAGTTCATACATATGACCAAGGGCAAGGGCGGTATTGAAGTCATCATCCATGGCCTCTTCAAATCTTGCCCTGAGGGATTCTGTAGACTGTCTCAGGGGTTCCTCAAGGGGGGATCTCCTTTCCTTTCTGGAGCCAAGGCTCTTAAATATCTCCACCCGCTGCAGGGTTGTATAGAAGCGGTCAACAGAGGCCTCTGCCTCAAGAAGCTGCTCCTCTGAAAACTCAATGGGACTCCGGTAATGTGTTGAGAGGAGGAAGACCCTTACCACCTCGGGGTCAAACCTCTTCAGTATATCCCTGATGGTAAAGAAGTTGCCCAGGGACTTGGACATCTTCTCCCTGTCAATGGTTATGAAGCCATTGTGAATCCAGTACCTGACAAAGGGTTTGCCGGTGTATGCCTCGGACTGGGCTATCTCGTTCTCATGATGGGGGAATATGAGGTCAGCCCCACCACCATGGATGTCAAAGGTCTCCCCAAGGTGTTTCATACTCATGGCTGAGCACTCTATATGCCAGCCCGGTCTGCCAGGTCCCCAGGGGCTAGGCCATGCGGGCTCACCCTCCTTGGATGCCTTCCACAGGGCAAAATCAAGGGGGTTCTTCTTACGTTCATCCACATCCACCCTTGCCCCAGCCATCATGTCCTTCAGTGATCTCTTTGAGAGCTTGCCGTAGTCCTTGAATTTCTCAACCTCAAAGTAGACATCGCCATCCACCACATAGGCGTAGCCCTTTTCAATAAGTCCCTTGACAATCTCAATGATCTCCTTTATATGTTCTGTTGCCCTGGGTTCAAGGTCAGCCCTTTCCACGCCAAGGGCATCCATATCCCTGTAGTATTCCTCGGTGTATTTCCTCGCTACCTCGTCCCATGGGATCCCTTCTTTCTTTGCCCTGTTTATGATCTTGTCATCAATGTCAGTAAAGTTTCTTATATAGGTGACATCAAAACCCTTATATCTGAAATACCTCCGTATCACATCAAAGACTATGGCGCTTCTTGCATGGCCGATATGGCACAGATCATAGACGGTTACACCACAGGCATAGATCTTTACTTTTCCTTCCTCAAGGGGGGAGAAGACCTCCTTCTTTCCAGAAAGGGTGTTGAAGACTCTCATTCTACCTCCTCTTCCTTCAAGTATCTCAATCCTCCTCTGTAGTTGTGCAATATGACCCTCAAGTTCACGAAACTTCTCCTCCACAGGGTCTGGCATATGGATATGATCAAGCGTCTCTTCAAGCCCGTAATCGGTCACCCTCACCACCTTCTTCTTTATCACACGGCCGGGGACTCCGACCACTATGGAATAGTCAGGCACTGACCTGAGGACCACTGCATTAGCACCTATCTTAACATAATTGCCTATCTTTATAGCACCAAGCACCTTTGCACCTGCGCCTACCACCACATTGTCTCCAAGCGTGGGATGCCTCTTGCCTTTTTCCTTTCCGGTGCCACCGAGTGTTACACCCTGATAGAGCAGGCAGTCTTTGCCTATCTCCGTTGTCTCACCGATAACAACACCCATTCCATGGTCAATAAAGAAACCAGGCCCAATCTTTGCTGCAGGGTGTATCTCTATCCCTGTCAGGAGTCTTCCAATATGGGAAAGGAATCGTGGCAGAAAGGGTACCCTCCTTTTATAAAGGGCATGGTTGATCCTGTGTAGAAGGATGGCATGGAACCCTGGATAACTGAATATTACCTCAAGTTTGCTCCTGGCAGCAGGGTCTCTTTCAAAGACCGCCTGGAAATCCCTCTTTATATAATCAAAGAATCCCATATCCCTTTAAAATCCTGGGTATTTCCTCAACCTCCTTTATCTCGTCACCGAATAGTTTAATCAATGTATCCCTGAACAGGGAGTATTCCTCAAAATGACCTTTCAGAAGATCACTGACCTTCTGGTATATCTGTTGCCCCTTTCTGTCCCAGTCAAGTAATAGTATAACCTTTTCGTGTCTTCTCAAGACATCCTCACAGAACTCGTATAGATTCTGTCCCCTGTGAAGCAGGATGACCTTTCCTTTTATGCCTATTTTTTTCAGTGCAATCCTGTCACGTTTGCCTTCCACAATTATGGGTATGCTTCTGTTAAGAAGGATCAGGTCATTAAAAAGTCTTTTTATAAACTCCCTCTCTTGCATCTCGGGTTTCAAATTAAAACCCCTGCTATTCTACCGCTATGAATGTCTCCGTTCTTGTTATTCCTTTGATTTTCCTTATTTTCTTGATTATTCTGTTAAAGATATCATTCAGGTCATCTGCCTCAAGTACAATGGCAAGATCATACTGTCCTGTAATAACATCCGCATTGGTGACACCATTAATCCCCCTCAGGGTGTCTCTTATGTCACGGTCCTTTCCCGGTAAAACATTTGCCAAGATATAAACCCTTGCCATCTCAAACCTCCTGCTTGAATGATGTTTATTTTTATTATATCACTATCATCCTTAAAAAGTTATGGAATATCACTGAATAGGAGTTCCCCCCGGTCTTTAAAGCAAGATAAAACACTTTAGGATTTTCATCATCACTTCCTGCAAAAATTCTTTATAATAGTAATTAGTATCAAAAAAACATAAAGAGGAGGTGGACCATGAAGGTTTACCTTGTGCAACATGGCATCCCAAAACCAGAAGAGGAAGACCCGCAGCGACCACTCTCTGACAGGGGGGTTGAGGAGGTGAAAAGGATGGCAGAGCATCTTGCAAGGGCAGGTATAAGGGTTGCCCGGGTCTACCATAGCGGAAAACTTCGTGCCAGGGAGACCGCTGAAATACTGGCTGAAAGATTGGATGTGGAAAGATTAGAAGAAGCACAGGGGCTGAAGCCCCTTGATGACCCTGCCCTCTGGGCCGAAAGGCTTGGGAATACCTCATCTGACACGATGCTTGTGGGACATCTACCCCATCTTCAGAAGCTCTCATCACTGCTCCTTGCCGGTGACCCTGAGAAAAGGATAATCTCTTTCAGGCAGGGAGGTGTGGTCTGTATGGAGAAGGACAGTGAGGGCTGGGCTATAAAGTGGATAGTCAATCCAGAGATAATATGAACCCTGATCCACCAAGCACTTTCACTTTTAAAGTATTGATCCAGAGGGACGATAAAGATTATATACACACATTTTTGAGGGGATATCATGACAAAGAACCTGGGTATCTTCTATATAGCACGGAAAAATATCATTAGAAAGCTCTTCCGGAGTATCCTCATAATCATGGCCGTTGCCTCGGCCACGGCCACGCTGTTCTCCATATCAACGATCGTAAAGTCTGTGGATAAGGGCCTGAAAAAGAGTATTGCCAGGCTGGGTGCTGATATCCTTGTTGTCCCCGAGGAGGCCGCCGTAAAGGTAAAGACCCTCCTTTTATCAGGGAATACCTCTGTTTTCTATATGGACAGGGCGGTGCAGGAACGCATCGGTTCAATCCCTGGTGTCAGGGCCGTGGCAGCTCAGACATTCCTGAAGAGTGCGGAATACGAGGATTGTTGTGATGTCTTTGACATGTTGCTGATCGCCTTTGACCCCGAGAATGACTTTACCCTGCTACCATGGCTTGAAGAGAACCTGAATAGACCGCTTCGCTCCGATGAGATCATAATGGGTAGCACGGCAAGTGAGTATACAACACTGGATGATCATATCAGGCTCTACGGGCTGAAGTTCAAGATGGCAGGGGTGCTGGAGGAAACAGGCATGGAGTTTGTTGACAATGCTGCCTTTATTCCGCTACAGGCACTGAAAAGGATAGTGGAAAACTCCAGACAGGCAGATGTAAAGACAGTGGAGATCAGAAACGACGAGATATCAACTCTGCTTGTACAGGTTGAGCCGGGCTCGGATCCAGAGGAGATTGCCGGCATGATAGAGAAGACCATGCCAGGGGTGAAGGCGATTGTATCAGATCAACTAATAGCCGGGGTCAAAGATTATCTGGAATCTGCCTTAAGATTCATATTCGTGGTGAGTGTGAGTTTGTGGATAATGTCCCTGCTGATCATGGGTACCATTTTTTCCATGAATATTGATGAGAGGAAAAGGGAACTGGGACTCCTGCGATCCCTTGGGGCAAAGAGAAGGGACCTCTTCAGGCTTATCATGACCGAGGTCTTCATGCTCTGCATCACAGGAGGGGCAGGGGGGATACTCATGGGCTCGGTTCTGCTCTATATAGTCAACTCATACAGAGGTATCCTGAGGGTGCATTTAGCATGGCCAACCCCTGTGGAGATGATATCCCAGATATCGTTGTATCTTTTCCTTGCACTTGCCACCGGCATGATTGCGGTTGCCTATCCTGCCATCAGATCAATGACTCTACAACCCTATCTGCTTGTCAGAAAAGACGGTTAGCATTGTCTTTAACAGAAGATAAAGCCTGTTAAAAGGGTGTGAAGAATCTGTATCCCCTGATAAACTCCCTGAAGGTCTTAACTGCCAGTGCCGAAGGGATGGCCTCAAGGGTTACAGTATAAAACCTTCTGCGAAGCCTGGTGTTTTTAATGGGCAGCACCCTGATGGTGCCATCCTTCAGGGCCTTGAAGACAGCCCACTTTGAGACAAAGGATATACCCATGCCCGATTGAACTACCTGTACAATCAGTTCAGGATTGTCAATTATCATGGATATCCTTATATCTTCAGGGTTGATGCTGTTGTTATGGAAAAAATCCTCTATAAACTCCCTAAGCCCGGATCCCTTCTCAGGCATGATAAAGGGCTGGGTGATAAGCTCCTCCGGTGCGATTGAATCCCTTCCTGAAAGGGGATTGTCATCTGATGCGATCAGGACAATCTCATCCTCAGCTATCTCATCTGAGGAGAGGTGTGGTTTCTTTGCATCACCTTCAATTATGCCAATGTCTATTGTCCCTTTCTCAAGACCCTCAAGGATACTTTCGGTGCTCCTAACTGACAGCTCTATCCGTACTTCTGGATATCTTTTCAGGAAATCATATAATACCTGAGGGAGCAGGTATACCGCTGCAGTAGCAGTGGCGCCTATGTACAGAACACCCTTGACCTTGTTGGCTATGCGGTAGATATCATTCTCCATCTCCCTGTAAAGGGCAAGGATTCTCTTGGCATGCTGATAAAAGACCCTGCCTGCAGGTGTAAGGGAGATGGTCTTGGGGTGTCTGTTTATCAGCTTTATCCCCAGTTCCTCTTCAAGGTTCTTGATGAGGTGGCTCATTGCAGACTGGGTTATAAACTTTGCCTCAGCAGCCTTTGAGAAGCTCTTCATCTCTGCAAGAAGACAGAAGGCCTTTAATCTATGGTCTTCCATAGGATTATTGTAGATGAAGAAAATTCATTAAATCAATGAAATAAATGAATTTGACTTTTAGCTGATACAGTCGTTATTTTTATTGCAGGATGAGTAAGAAGAGGGCCGGAAAGAAGACAGAACTGGTTATAGCATCAACCAGCAGCACCCAGAACTCGGGGCTTTTTGATGTCCTGATTCCTGCATATGAGAGGTCCTCCAGGTATAACGTAAGGGTCAGGGTTATAGCGGTGGGAACAGGAAAGGCTATCAGGATTGCAAAAAAGGGAGAGGCTGACCTGCTCTTTGTCCATGATCCCTTCAGGGAGGAAAAGTTTGTGGCAGGTGGATATGGTGTCAACAGAAGGGCTGTAATGCATAATGAATTCGTGATTGTTGGCCCTGAAGATGACCCTGCAGGAATAAGGGGGCTGGATAGTGCTGCAGAGGCATTTGAACATATTGCCGAGACGGGCTCTGCCTTTGTTTCACGTGGGGATGACTCGGGCACAAACATGAAAGAGCTTGATATATGGGAGGATGCTGGTATTAATCCTAGGGGCAAGGGCTGGTACTTTGAAGCAGGTGCGAAGATGGGTGACACCCTGATTGCTGCAGACAGGAAAAAGGCCTATA
>DROX01000192.1 GCA_011321725.1 Nitrospirota bacterium
AGAACAGACCTTTATCAGGAAGGTCCTTCCCTCTGTGACAGAGGAGGAGATAGCACTTCTGCTTTCAGAGTTGATCAGGACGGATACTGACCTGAGAAACTCCTTCAGCCCCAGGGTGGCCCTTGAGATGGGGCTCATAAGGGCCACCCTCCTGGATACCCTGAAACCCGTGGGTGAAATAATTGAACGGTTAAAGGAACTGCCCCTGCCTGAATTGCATGCTCCTGTGCAGTCCCCGGAGATGTCCGGGAATGCCCATAGTGGATCGGTAAAGACCGGCCTCCAGGGCAGCCCCGACGAAACCGCAGAGGATATCAACCCCCGGGGCTCAGGTACAGGAGGCATGGAAGGTTCACCGGATGCAGAAAGGCTATGGACAGAGGCCGTATCACGGATTGAGGAGTCCGAGCCGGTGCTTGCATCAAAGCTGATACATGCAAGGCCAAGACTGGAGGATGATAAACTCATACTTGAGTTTAACGGCGGTCACAGGGTGTTTGCAGAATCCCTCAGGAAGGACATGGATAAACTCCATGCCTTGCTGAGAGGTACAATGGCCTTTGATCAGGCAGGCCTGCGTTCAATAGAGATTGAATCCCGAGGGGATAAAAAGAACTTCAAGGAGAACGCAGGAAAGAATTCCAGTAAAAGACAGGAACTCACCCCTGAGGAGACAAGGGTTATTGAGACCTTTGGGGCGAGAATCATAGAGAGGAGGAAAAGCGATGTCTAAAAAGATGCTCAGCGATATTATGAGACAGGCACAGAAGCTTCAGCAGGAGATGGCGAGGGTGCAGGAGGAGGTGAAGGCAAAGACTGTTGAGGCCACCTCAGGTGGAGGCATGGTAACAGTGGTTGCCAACGGTGCGGGTGAGATTGTCTCGGTAAAGATTGAGAGGGATGTGGTAAATCCTGACGATGTGGAGATGCTTGAGGACCTGATCGTTGCAGCCTCCAACGAGGCACTCAGAAGGGCACAGGAGATGATGCAATCCGAGGTGGCAAAGATAACAGGAGGACTCCAGCTGCCCGGGCTTGGAGGTCTTGGAGATATCCTGGGCAGATAAAGGGAGGCCATGAAGGGACTGATTGAGAGACTGACAGAGGAACTTACAAGGCTCCCCGGCATTGGCAGGAAGACCGCCCAGAGGCTTGCCTATTTTATCCTTGCCATGCCCGAGGATGAGGCCAGGGCGATAGCCCGTGCCATTGTGGATGTGAAGGAGAAGGCACGTTTCTGCCCCGTCTGTTTCAATATCACTGACCAGGAACTCTGCCACATATGCTCTGACCCCCAGAGGGACAGGACAAGGCTCTGCGTTGTGGAAGAACCAAGCAATGTCCAGGTAATTGAACGCACCAATCAATACAGGGGGCTTTATCATGTGTTGCTTGGTGCCCTTTCACCCATGGATGGTGTGACCCCTGAGAGGCTGAAGATCAATGAACTGAAAGAGAGGGTTGCCAGGGGAGGGATTGAGGAGGTTATCATAGCCACAAACCCCAACACAAAGGGTGAGATGACAGCCCAGTACCTTAAGGAGATCCTCGCCCCCCATGGCGTGGTGGTAACAAGGATAGCCTATGGTCTTCCCATGGGTGGTGATATAGAATACGCAGATGAGGTGACCCTCAGCAAGGCCCTGGAAGGCCGCAGGACGATCTCATAACCCGCCGGAGATCCCCTGACGCTTAACCATGTGGAAATGGGCCCAGAGAAGTGCACCCATTGTAAGGGGAAGCCAGATGATATGGAGGCTGTAAAACCTGACAAGGGTGCTACCGGTGATATCCGGCCCGCCCCTCAGAAGATAGAGTATATATCTGCCCACATATGGGATTGTGCCTGCCATGGATGTGCCCACCTCTGTTGCCCAGTATGCCTTCTGATCCCAGGGCAGCAGGTACCCTGTGAATCCTGATGCAAAGGCCACCACAAGGGTGCATACACCCACGATCCAGTTCAGCTCCCTTGGAGGCCTGTATGCCCTGTGCAGGATGACCCTGAGGGTGTGCAGCAGTATGAAGACTATCAGCAGGTTTGCTGACCACTTATGGATCCCCCTTATGAACCATCCAAGCCTGACCTCCCTTGTGATACGCACAACGCTCTGGAATGCCTCATCCTGTGATGGTACATAATAGATTGAAAGAAGCGCTCCAGAGACAAGAAGACACAGAAACAGAACAAAAGAGACACCCCCGAGACAGTAGAGATAGTTTATTCTCTCGGGCAGAGGCCTCTGGAGGAACCTCTTGTGGGGTGCCTTGATGCCAAAACGGGAATCTATCCAGTCAAATACTTTGCCCATCAGACCTTCATTCCTATATGGAGTTTCCCATCAGATATTCTGAAGGGCAGTCTTGTTAACGGTTTTGGGGGTGGCCCATCCACCACCCTGCCTTCTATATCATATTTCCCACCATGGCAGGGGCAGAGAAACTGGTTTTTTTTTCTGTGCCAGTTCACAAGACAGCCAAGATGGGTGCACACAGGCGATAGTACGTAGACCGAACCTTTATGATTAACAACAAAGGCCCTTGATGTGAGTACCTTCTTCTGGATTGTGTACCTGAATGTTACCGTCCTGACCCCCCGTCTGGGCATCTCATCCTCATCCATTACAGGGAAGTACTCTATGACAGGCCTTCTTATTCTGGAGGGATAACTGAATAAGAGGGCAATCACCCCGGTAATAATGCCCAGGAGGGTGAAGAATGCCTTGATTGCGGTGGATAAAAAGTCCCGTCTGTTCACACCTCTTTGGAGTTAAGGGCCTCCTTCAGTTCTCTGCCAGGCTTGAAATGTATGACCCTCCTTGGAGGGACCTCCACCTGTTCGCCTGTCTTGGGGTTCCTTGCCTGTCTTGGTTTCCTTGTCTTGACTTTGAAATTACCAAACCCCCTTAGCTCTACCTTCTCACCCTTCATAAGAGCAGATTTGATAGCATCAAAAAAGGTCTCAACAATGATCTCGGTCTGCTTCCTGGTATAACCCTCAAGTTCTTCGTAAACCTTCATTATCAGCTCTGATCTTGTCATAATTGCCTCCTTTTAATAGTAAAGAAGATACTTTACACTAAAGGTTCCCTCTAAGAGCCCTTTATAGTTACGGGTTATCGTGCCCGTAAGATACTGAAGGATGGATGGGGTCTCCCTTTTTTCTACAACATGGGGTTCACCCCTGATACCACCAAGCCTGGCAGCCTCCCTGATGGCATCCTCCATGTTGCCTATCTCATCAACCAGCCCAATGGCCTTTGCCTGTCTGCCTGTGAATATCCTGCCATCCGCGATCTTTTTGACGTCACTGTAGGGGATGTTTCTACCCTCTGCCACGGCCCGTATGAACTGGTCATGAACATCATCAAGTACACCCTGGAGGATCTTTCTCTCCTCTTTGCCTATACCCCTGAAGACCGAGGCGAGGTCTTTGTGTTTTCCGCTCTTGATCACCTCTGTCTTTATTCCCACCTTGTCCATGAGTCCCTTCAGGTTTGGTATCTCCATTATAACACCAATTGAGCCTGTTATTGTCCCGGGATTTGCATAAATCCTTGTGGCCGGGGCTGATATGTAATAACCACCAGAGGCAGCCAGTGCACCCATGGACACAACCACAGGTTTCTTCTTCTTCAGCTTCTTTACCTCCTCGTATATCTCCTGTGATGGTGCTACCGCCCCACCCGGGCTGTTTATCCTCAACACCACTGCCTTCACAGAGGAGTCCTTTGAGTACTCCTTCAGCTGATCTATCACATCCTGGGCAGACACAATGGTGCCCTCCACACGGACAACCGCCACCCTGTCCACAAGGGGTACCTGCTTGCTGATGACAGAGAGTGCTAATACCAGGACAATCAGTACAAAAACAAGGATGCTTATGATCAGGCAGGCCTTTTTCATTCTATTCTTCAAGACTCTTCACATTAAGCATGCTCAGCCCTATCTTCCTGTTGTCAAGATCAAGCTTGATTATCCTTGCGGTTATCTCCTGTCCTTCCTGGTAGACCTCCTCAGGCCTCTTCCCGCCTGTGTCTATCTCCGAGGTATAGATGAGTCCCTCAACGAAGTTCTCAATCTCAACAAAGATCCCGTACTCACTGAAACGGATAATCCTGCATCTCACCTCGTCACCAAGATGAAACCGTGAGGGTATCACCTCAACCCATGGGTCTGGTTCAAGCTGTTTTATTCCAAGGGACATCTTCTCCCTCTCAGGATCAAGATGCAGCACCACGGCCTCAATCTTCTGCCCCTTTCTCAACACCTCGGAGGGATGCCGGATATGGCGTGTCCAGGAGATGTCCGATACATGAAGCAGGGCATCCACCCCCTCGGGCAGCTCAACAAAGGCACCGAAGTCGGTGATGCTCCTTACCCTTCCTGTTACCTTCTGCCCCACCCTGTAACGCTGTGCAACCACCTCCCAGGGCTTTGGCTTTAGCTGTTTTAACCCCAGGGATATCCTCCTGTTCTGGGTGTCTATGTTCAGGATCTTTGCATCAATATAGTCACCGATCTCCATGTAATTGGAGGGATGCTTTGGCCTGCGTGACCAGTCCATCTCCGAGATATGGATAAGCCCCTCAACACCCTCCTCCAGTTCTATGAAGGCACCATAGTCCGTAAGGCTGACCACCTTGCCACTGACGATCTTTCCGGGTGAGTATCTGTCTTCAACACTGAGCCATGGATCAGGTCTTCTCTGTTTATAGCCCAGGGTTACCTTTTCGGTCTCCCTGTCAAAATGGAGCACAATCACCTCTACCTCCTGCCCCAGGGTAAATACATCTGAGGGATGCCTGACCCTTCCCCATGAGATGTCGGAGATATGCAGTAGTCCATCAATGCCACCAAGGTCTATGAAGACACCATAGTCTGTTATATTTTTGACAACACCCTTCAGTATGGCCCCATCCTTCAACTGCTTGAGGGTCCTTTGCTTCAGCTTCTCCCTCTCCTCCTCTATAACCTCCCTGCGGGAGACAATGATATTTGTCAGCTTGTTGTTAAACTTAAGTACCTTGACAAGCACCCTGTCGCCCACTATCTCTTCAGGGTTCTTGAGGGGTTTTACATCAGCCTGTGAGCCTGGCATGAAGGCCTTGATCCCCTCTATCTCAAGCCTGTAGCCACCCTTGATATGTTCCTTTACAGTGGCCTCTACAGGCCTGTTGTGCTCCTGGGCATCCTGAAGGAGATTGAGCAACTTCAGCCTCTTGGCCTTGTCTATTGAGAGCGAGACCTGCCCCTCTGAATCAATCCTTGAGAGATATACCTCTATCTCAT
>DROX01000193.1 GCA_011321725.1 Nitrospirota bacterium
ACATCCCTTTGAAGATGTTCGGGAGGGATACTGGTCTTCAACCACCAGTATGTATGAGCCTGACTGGGCATGGGCTTTGTATCTTAAAAAGGGGGCCCTTGGGGTGGGTCAGAAAAGGGGGGCCTATTTTCATGTGTGGCCGGTTTGCAATACTTCGGATTTGATTGGAAAAGGATTTTAGATGGATAGGATTAATGGGAATAAGGCATACAATCTTGTTACAGACCCTGTCTGTGGAATGAAGGTAAGCAGTGACAGCCCTTTTTCCTTTGTGCACAATCAGAGAGAATACAGGTTTTGCTCTGACAAATGCAGGGACCTGTTTCAGCAGGAGCCGGAACTGTTTCTTTTTATGCAGAACAAGAGACAGATGCTTTTTGAACAGGAGCGTACCAGGAGTTTGAAAAAAATGGCAGATCAGATAACCCATGAGATAAGAAATCCCCTTACCTCAATAGGTGGTTTTGCAAGAAGAATATTGAAAAACCTTCCAGAGGACGCGCCGGACAGGGAGTATATGAAGAGGGTTATTGAGGATGTTGAAAGGCTTGAACAGATGGTAAACAGGATTGTCAGATTTGAATCCGAGCAGTTGACTCTGGAAAAAACAGACCTGGGTGCCCTCATTCAGGGAATAGTTGATATGTTTGATGTGCTATTGAGGGGAAACAGGATTACTCTCAAACTATCGCTGGAGGAACTGCCCGAGATTTTTTTGGATAGGGCAAAAATGAAGTCTGCCCTGTCAAATATAGTAAAAAATGCCATTGAGGCAATGGAAAGTGCAGAAAGAATACTGACTATTTCTACCCATCTGGTGGGTGATGAGGTTCTAATTTCTATATCGGATACTGGTAAGGGAATACCCACGGATAAGATCAAATACATCTTTGACCCATTCTTTACCTCAAAAATATATGGGCCTGGTCTTGGACTTTCCTATGTAAAAGAGATTGTGCAGGCAATGGATGGCGAAATTGAGGTCAGTAGCAAGGTGGGAGAGGGAACAACCTTCAGGGTAAAATTACCACTAACACTAACACGGAGAGAGGTGAACAGATGAAAAGATATTCACTGCAGTTTAGTTGAGGAGATTGAGGATTTGAAGTTATCTGATTATCTCTTCAATAACCGAGCGATACTCTGTCTTCTTCTCCATCCTTGAAGAGACGATCTTGATTATAATAAAGGAAAGTATCATTAACAGAACACCACCGATTGCAGCGGCAGCCTCGGGTCCAACCCCCTTGAAGGCATCGGAAAGGTAAAATTTACCAAAAATCGCTCCTACAAAAAGTGCAAATACGGGAAGCATATACAGAAGAAGAGCGCCCTTGATATAGGTCTGCGCCTTCATCACCACCTTTACCGTCTGGCCTACCCGGGCATTGGCAGCATTGATGGCCTCCACCTCAAAGTCCATGCTCTCCATATCACACTCGTCCTTTACACAGTGATCGCATGCTGAGGATTTCTTGATCACAACCCTTGCAGTTACACCGTCAACCTTTTTCACAACTCCAATCTCTTCCATATTTATATAGTAAAAAAAGATTGTGAAGATTTTGTGAAATTAAAAAAGAACTCTTTAAACAGGGTATAATAAAGTTATGAAAGTTATAGTGGAAAGTTAGAAGGCTTATAAGGAGGTACTATGGAAAGTACAGTGATGTATAGAAGGCTCAGCGAGGCTATAGAAAGTCTTAAAGAGGCAGAGATCATCAATGACGCAGGGGTCAGTAATCTTGCCACACTGACAAAACTCTATCATGCCATGATCTATTCACTCATGGCACTCTTTGAGATTGAAGATATCGGCAGCCTCACCCATGCTGACCTGATAGAGAGATTTGAAAAAGAATACATACAAAAGGGCACCTTCAGGACAGACTTGCTTGACGCCCTCAGGTTCGCCTACAACTTCACCCATGAATGCGACTGTGCCCACATGAAAGAGCCGGAAGACAAGGATATTGAGTATCTCATGCCCCTGGCAGAAAAACTTGTAAGGATGGTGCGTAACTCCCTCTCAGAGACGAAATAATACACATCTGCATATTCATAAAATCTTCAACATCTCTTCATATTTTATTCAAAAGTTATGAGTATCATATTATAGTTATCGTTATTAAATACCTGAGGAGCGAATGAAAAGAAAGATTGTCATATCAGTTGTGCTGGTGCTGACTTTTGCCACTGTAGCCGCTGCCCGGATGGGAATGATGGGCAATGGCATGATGGATGAGATGATGAAATTGATGTGGTGGTTTAGAGGTGGTGAGGTGCAGGTGAACCCCACTCCCCCTCCGAAAGTGACACCGATGCTTCTACGGGAGGGTCGCCGTGTATACGAGACTTTCTGTATTGCATGTCATGGGGTCAGAGGAGATGGAAAGGGACGGGCTGCCATCTATCTGAGAACAAAACCCAGGGACTTCACCACCGGTGTATTCAAGTTCCGCTCCACTCCTTCAGGCTCTATACCCATTGACAGGGATCTCTTTGTCACCATAAGCAAGGGCATAAGAGGCACTGCCATGCTACCATGGTTCAATCTGACAGAAAGGGAGAAATGGGCAGTTATTGCTTATATAAAGCGATTCTCTGAACGTTTTGAAGAGGAAGAACCAGACCCTCCTGTGGAACCTCCGGAGGCAGATGTAAGCTATGCCAGGATGCTAAAGAGAGGTAAAGAGGTCTTTGAATCTGCAAAGTGCTGGGAGTGCCATGGCAGAGAGGGCCATGGTGACGGACCAAAGGCAAAGAGATTGAAGGACGACTGGGGAAATCCTGTATGGCCAAGGGATTATGTGCATGAGAAATTCAAAAGGGGATCAAACATTGATGATATATTCATGACCGTAGCCACCGGACTTGACGGCACCCCCATGCCCTCCCATATTGACAGCCTTCCTGTAGAGGATATCCTGGCTGTGGCAACCTATGTGAATTCCCTGGCAGAAAAGGGACGTTTTGTCTCAAAGGGGATGGGCATGATGAACACCACAGATGATGAACGTAGGGGCATGCGGATTTACCATATGAGTGGCATGCGCTGCGGGATGATGTAAGAGAAGATTAACCCCAAATTCAGCTGATCTGTGTCCCTCTATGGACACGGAAAGGAGGATCGGCAATGAAGAAGAGGAAATCAAAAGGGGTATCAAGACGTGATTTTCTTGGTGTAGCTGCCTTTGGAACAGTAATCGCCTCTTTCTCCGGGATGGTTGCATGGGCAGCAAGACTCTTCAAGCCCGATGTTTATTATGAGGAGACAAAGCGTGTCAGAATCGGCAAGCCTGAACAATTTCCTGTAGGTACATGGAGGATGTTTGAGGAACAGAGGCTCTTTGTATTCTCTGACGATCAAGGACTTTATGCAATAACAGCTGTATGCCAGCACCTTGGTTGCACAGTATACAAGACAGACTGGGGATTTCAGTGCCCCTGCCATGGTTCAAAGTACGACAGGGATGGCAATGTAATCGCAGGACCTGCCCCAAGGGGGCTACCATGGTACAGGATGGATCAGCTCGTGGATGGCACGCTGGTGGTAGATATGTCAAAAGAGGTCACAAAGGGAACAAAATACCTGTACACTTAAAAGTTATCCGGCCAGGGGCAAAGCCCCTGGCCTATTCTCTATCATGCCAGGAGATCCTTCTTTCTCTGCTCAAACTCCTCTCTGTCTATCTCGCCACGGGCATATCTCTTTTTCAGTATCTCAAGGGCTGATTCTTCTTCCTGCTTCTGGTGAGATGATGCGGTTCTTGTAGAGAGGACAAGCCATCTGATAAGAAGGACTATGCCAATAATAACGGCAACCCAGAATACTATCATGATTATCATCCACAACCATCCCATCCCATAGCCCATACCCCAGCCCATCATACCAGGCCCCATACCCCATCCTCCATAGCCCTGTGCAAAGGATTCAGAGCCCATACCCAGCAGAACTGTCAGCAGAAAAAAGGTCTTCTTCATCATTCATCCTCCTTTTGAATTTTGAATATTATACCCCTACTTTGTGAAGAAAAAATGAACCGGTAGCATCGGGCAAACTCTCTAAACATTAAGGGCAGGGGATACTAATTTTGAGCGGATTCCCTTCTCACGAACACATCCTCTGCCATCTCTCTGTCCACCGCTACCACAGAGTGTCCGATCCTGAATACGTAGGATGGGAATGTCTGGATAATGTCTATCTTTACTCCTGGCAGAATTCCCATTGACATAAGTTTCTGGAGTTTCCTGTTGTCCCTGGTAACAAGATAGGCAACCGCCACCTTTTCTCCTCCTTCCATCTCGGCAAGGCTTGAGACTATGCTCTTAGGGTGCTTCAATGCCTTCATGCAGCATCTGCCGGGAGGTATGGGTCTTTTGTGGGGACAGACCTTAGGATGTCCCAGAAGGGTACAGATGCTTTCTTCCACCTCTTTCCTCAGGAGATGCTCAAACTGGCATGCCTTCTCCTCCATGAGGCTCCTCTTCAGGTCAAATACATCCATCACAAGCCTTTCGGCAAGACGATGCCGCCTTATGGCAGCCTCTGCCTCCTTGAGCCCCCTTGATGTCAGCTCTATCCTGTCACCCAGGAGCTTGATATACCTCAGCTCGGCCAGCTCATTCAGTTCAGGGTCAGCCCTGTCAATGGATAAATCTTCAACTGTTACAGGATCTTTATTCTGTTCTTTTGTCAATATCCAGAGTTGTTCAAGGATCTCTTCTGCCCTGTCACTTGCTCTCATCTGTCTTTTTCCTCCATCTTTTAATGAATTTAACAATGCCTGATTCTGCAGGCACCTCGTATCCGCAGTTGGGACATTTTATGAGACCGCAGGCACCCATGGATTTACAGCCACTGCAGCCTTTCAGGCCGTCCTCCTGATTGAACTCAAGACCACAGAGGGGACACTTCATAGCACCACCCCCAGTCCGTTAAGTATCAGATTTACAAGATATCCAACCACAAAGGCAAAGGGAAAGATGAAGGCAGCCATACCCACTGCCATCTTCCAGCCTCTCTCCTTTATGGTCATGGAAAACTGGGCTATACAGGGCATGAAGAGTGCAATTGTAATGATTGACACAACAAGGGGAACACCGGAGAGCGCACCTGAGGTCTTCAGGTCATACAGCCCTGCTGCTCCGAAATCTCTCCTGAAGAATCCGTAGAGAAATGCCTTTGATGCCTCTGGAGGAAGCCCTATCCAGCCTGTTGGATAGGACAGTAGCTTTACTACAATGTCAAAGAGCCCTGTTATCCTTCCGGCCCATATCAGTATACTTGCCAGGATGAACAGGGGGAGAACCTCCTTGAAGTACCATTCCACCCTGGTGTAGGTCTTTGTAAGCACATTGGACAGTTTCGGCCACCTAAGCGGTGGGACCTCCATGTAAAATAGCGGCCTTTCACCGGGCATCAGCCTTGCTGCAAGAAAGCCCACGAAGAGAAATACCGTGCCCATAACCATGACGAATATACCAAGCGCCTTTGTGCTACCGGAAAGGAGTGCAAGTATAACCCCCACCTGGGCGGAGCAGGGTATGGCAAGCGCCAGAAGCAGTGTGGCTATGACCCTCTCCCTCCTGGTCTCCAGAGTCCTTGTAACCATGGTGGCCATGGTGTCACAACCAAAACCCAGTACAACTGGTATTACCGCCCTTCCGTTCAGACCTATCTTTTTGAAGACCCTGTCAATCAGCATGGCAAGTCTTGGCAGGTATCCCGTGTCTTCAATTATGGAGAAGGCTATAAAGAAGGTGGTCACTATGGGCAGTATTATGGCAATGGCATACCTGATGCCCAGTGTGATGATACCGTATTCATTCACAAAGAGGTCCTGGAGCACCTTCCAGGGGATAATTGACGAGACTATACGGTTTGCAACTGGGTTTATATACTGGCCAAAAACCGTCTCCTCAAGGAAGTCAACCGCTGTCTGGGCACCAAAGACCCCGACGAACTCGTACAGGAGATAGATGATCCCGAGAAAGATGGGTACTCCTGCAACTGGATGCATGCTCAGCCTGCTCAGTCTCTCTCTGAGGGGAATACCTTTAACCCCTACATTCTCTACGGCATCCTCTATGAGGGTATTAATAAACCGCTGCCTTTCAATGGTAATGATGTAGCTCAGCGGGTCTACAAACCTCTCCCTTGCATGCTTTACGATTGCATCAACCAGAGCATATCTCTCGGGTTCCCTGTCTCTAACCATCTGCCAGATCTCATGGTCATCCTGGAGCAGTAAAAGTGCTACCGCCCTCTTTGATATCCCGTAGGATGAATCAAGATTCCTTTCAATATCAGCTATGGCGTTCTCTATCGTCTCTGGATACCTGAGGGGAGGGCCCGAAGGCAGGATATCCTCTTTCAGGATCATCTTCTTCAGTTCATCCATCCCCCTGCCCTCTGTTGCCACGGTAGCCACAACGGGAATACCGAGTCTTTCCTTCAATACCTTCGTGTCAATCCTAAGGCCAAGCCTTTCAGCCTCATCCATCAGGTTAAGGTCAAGCATAAGTGGCATGCCTGCCTCAAGCAGTTGAACGGTGAGATGGAGCATCCGTTCAATGTTTTTTGTATCAGCCACATGAACAACCATATCCGGTCTGTTCTCCATGAGAACCCTTCTGGCAACCCGCTCCTCCTCTGTTATACTGAGAAGGGAGTACATCCCCGGTGTGTCCGTGATGGCCACTGCTCGGGAGTCATATGCCAGCCTGCCCCTGGTTATCTCTACCGTTGTACCGGGATAGTTGGAAACGGTGACATACATGCCTGTGAGGTTCCCGAAGACCACACTCTTGCCAACATTCGGGCTTCCCACCAGCACCACGCTTCTCTGGGCATCAATCTCCATATCAGCGGCGCCATGACACTGTGGCCTCTTTCGGTTCAGATTAACCGCCATCTCTATACCTCCTTACAAATAATTGATCAGATGTTCAACTATTGACATTAAGCACCCTGCTAAAACTAATGATATTGATGGTGATAATCATTTTCATTATACTCTATCAGCTTACTTTTGTCAAGTAGTATTGTCCGGGGTCTTTTACTTCTTCAGAATCCTCGTGGAGTTAAGCACTGCAAGAATTGCCACACCCACATCGGCAAACACCGCCTCCCACATGGTGGCCATGCCAATGGCACCGAAGACGAGGAAAAAGCCCTTTACAAGGAAGGCCATTGTGATATTGCCAAACACTATACCCTTTGTTCTTCTTGAGACATAAACCGCATCAAGGAGCGCTGAAAGTCTGTCCTTCATGAGCACCACATCGGCAGCCTCAATTGCAGCATCAGAGCCAAGCCCGCCCATTGCTATACCTATATCAGAGGCCATAAGCACTGGAGCATCGTTTATCCCGTCACCCACAAAGGCGATCTTTTCTTTTTTTCCTTCCAGCTCTTTCTCAAGCCTCCTGACAATCTCTATCTTCTGCTGTGGTAGCAGTTCAGCGTGGAACTCCTCTATCTGGAGCTCTCTTGCAACCCTTTCCGCAGCCTCTCTGTCATCACCGGTGAGCATAACAACGTGCTTGACACCCTCCTTTTTAAGGGACTGGATGGTCTCTTTTGCATCATCCCTGATCTTGTCAGCAAGCACTATGTAACCTGCATATCTCCTGTCAACAGCAACATGTACCACTGTTCCCTCTGTTACGCAGGTATCATGTTCAATATCATAACCGTCCATGTGGAGTATCCTGTCGTTGCCCGCAAGGATCTCCCTTCCCTCTGCAACTACCCTGACACCATGGGCAGGTATCTCCTCATAATTTTCTATCAGGGACTCATCAATGCTACCTCCATAGGCCTCGGAGATGGACTTCGCAATTGGATGGTTGGAATGGCTTTCCGCTACTGCTGAAATCCTGAGCAGTTCCTCTTTCGTAAAACCATTGAAGGGCTTCACATCCACAACCTTGAAGACACCCTCGGTGAGTGTGCCTGTCTTGTCAAATACCATGGTATGAATGCTCCTGAAGGCCTCAAGATAATTGGACCCCTTGAAGAGCACACCCTTTTTTGCTGCAGCACCTATCCCTCCAAAGAAACCGACAGGGATTGAGAGCACAAGGGCGCAGGGACATGAGATAACCAGAAAAACAAGGGCACGGTAGACCCATTCGGAATAGGTCTCGCTATGGGAAAAGAGCGGGGCAAACAACTCAATCTGATACAGAAGCGGTGGTAGCACTGCTATAAGAAAGGCAGCAGCCACCACGACAGGTGTGTACACCTTGGAAAACTTTGTGATAAACTTCTCTGTAGGGGCCTTCTGGGCCGCGGCCTTCTCCACAAGTTCCAGTATCTTGCTTACAGTGGACTCCTCAAAGGGCTTTGTAACCCTGACAGTGATTACTGCATTTTTGTTGACCATCCCTGAAAGTACGGTATCTCCTGGACCAAGTGACTTTGGCATTGACTCACCTGTAAGTGCGGATGTATCCACAGTGGTCTCTCCCTGGAGGATCACACCGTCGAGGGGGATCTTCTCACCCGGTCTTATCAGGATCGTCTCTCCTACTGCTACAACCTCTGGTTTGACCTGCACGGTCCTGCCGTCTTTCAGAAGGTTTGCATAGTTTGCTCTGATCTTCAGAAGATTCTTTATAGACCTCCTTGAATGATTGACAGCCCTGTCTTCAAAATACTCACCCACCTTGAAGAAGAGCATCACCCCCACAGCCTCTGGAAACTCACCAATGACAAATGCACCAAGGGTTGCAATGCTCATGAGAAAATTCTCGCTGAAGAAGTCCTTTCTGCTGATACCTACCACAGCATTTTTCAGCACATCGTAGCCTGAAATTATGTAGGCCAGAAGGTATGGAATAAATACATACCAGAATTTAATGGAGCCGGGCCCGAGTGCCCTGGCTCCGGGGAGGAAGTAATAGTCTGCCAGAAGGCCGACTATGAAGAAAGCACCTGCGTAGGATATCTTTTTCATTATCACAAAACCATTACCCGCCTCTTCTTCCTCTTCGTTATTATCGGAACCGGAAATCTCTTTGATTTTTACATGGGGCTCTATTGATAGTATTGTGTCAATAACAGCCTGCTCGGTTTGTTTATCAGGGACATTCAGGGTAAGAGTTCCAGAGGCAAAGTTGAGCTCAGCCCCAACTGACGGCATTTTTGCAAGGGCATCCTGGATCTTCGCAGCACAGGAGGCACAGGTAAGACCTTCAAGGATATACCTTTTTGTCTCCACACCCTCGGTGGCGGGACCGCCCTCCTCTATCATGTTATTGGTGCTGTTATTACAGGCACTATTATTGCAGCATTCCTTACCCATGGTCACATCTCCTCCACATGTCTCAATCCCTCATCAAAGAGATTCTTTATGTGATCATCATCAAGACTGTAGTAGACCATCTTGCCCTCCTTGCGGTACTTCACAAGCCTCATGTTTCTGAGAATCCGCAACTGATGCGAGACTGTTGACTTTGTAACCTTGAGGAGGCTTGCGAGATCACAAACGCAGAGCTCCTGCTGAGAAAGGGCAAAGATGATCTTCACCCTCGTAGTGTCTGCAAGGGCCTTGAATGTCTCTGCAAGGGCCTGCATGGTACCCTCTGGTTTCATCTTCTTCCTCACAGAGGCGACCCTTTTGGGATCAAATAAATCAACCTCGCAGGTATGTTCCTTTGTCTTATTCACTGTCTTATTCATAGCAACAGTTGAATAACTATTCAATTATTGTTATAATAATACAGCATGCTCCTTGAAGTCAAGTACTTTTATAGGTGAAGGAAAGAGATGAAAAAACTCATCATAGGATTCACAATTGTACTATTGATGTGTTCAACAAAGGGAATCGCCCGTGGCTGGGAGAATGGAAACAGCTGGCAAAGAGCCGAAGAGGACAACAACTGGCAGGGACATGACAATGAGACATCTGGCAGGGATTTCAAAGGGAACAGCGGTGCAGTAATCCGTCAGGAACCCGGAAAGGAAAGGAGATACTGCTCCGGCAAGCAGGAAAAAGAGTTGCTCGAGTTATTACAGAAGTTAGAGAATCCTCCGTCAGGCTGGAAAGACAGGATCGGAGGTTCGGAGGTACGAAGGAAAGTCCGCATTGCCTACCAGCTAAGGAGGTTTGACGACTGCAGGGCTGAAGATGCCCTCAGAAAACTAATTAAAGAAGATGAATGCGAGATATTCGGAGATGGCAACATCCTGTGTGTCAGATGGATAGCAAAAGAAAGCCTTCAGAAGATAGAAAGTAATAAGGATCTGAAGAAACTCACACCCGAAACACCCATTGATGAACTTAAGAAGATAATCAAAAAGTATACAAAACACCCTTACAAAAACAATTATGCAATACAGGAAATTAAAAAATTTCTTTATGAGCAGGCATCATCAAATCCAGAAGTCTATGTTCCTCTTATGGTTGAGTGTTTTCCAGGTGACCCTCGCACCCTGGTTGTCCTCAGAAGGTATCCGAAGATGATAAACATGTGTATTAATAAGTGTCTTATGTCAAAGGAACCCTCCCATGTATGGTGGGGAATCAACCTGGCAAGAGAGCTTGAAAGGCCAGAGTTCCTTGATCTTGTCCATGATGTTGCCTTCAGGGGTAAGGGTAACATGGACTATACCAATTCTGAAGAGGTTGATGCCATAAGATTCATGGCCATAGGCTATTACAGAGATTTTGAACAGAAATCTCTACAATACTACCGAGACATCCTGTTCGGAGAAAGAAGTCAGTATAGCGAGTACATAATAAGTGGTATCCGGGACATGAAGAATCCAGAGATTCGCAAACTACTTAAAGAATACATGACATATCTGGATAAAAAGAACAGTGGAAACAATGCAAAGATTATGGATTATCTAAGGAAAAAGTTGCTACAGGCGGGTAAACAGCCTTGAAGAAGTACATAATTACCATTTGCCTTGTCTTTTTATCTGCCGCAATCACAACAGAGGCTTATGCTGGCTACTGCCTCAATGCCAACAAAGGCTTCAAAACAAGCTCTATGATCAAAAGATATCTAACGGACCTTGCAGCGAACTCCTCAGGTTATGCGGTGGTCAAAACAATAGGCAAAAGCACCGGTATGGGTAAGGATATAACAGCAATCCTGATAACTGAAAACGCCTCGTGGGAGGACAACAGGGGAAAAAACTCTGTCGTTATAACAGGTGCTATCCACGGCAATGAATGGGCAACCCCGGAGGTGTGTATTGGTATAGCAGAGTATCTCCTTGAGAACAAGGACAATGATGAGCCTGCAAGAGACGACAGAGGCCTTCTGATAAATGAAGGAGCAACCCGGAAGACAACCCGAAGAAAGGGCAACGAAATAATACCAGAGGTGACAAGTATAAAGGAACTTCTTAAACGAATACAGGTAATTATAATACCCGTACTCAATCCCGATGGATACGACTTCAGTTACACAGATGAAGGGAGAAGGTCATTTTATGGTGCTGGCTGGAGGGAAAACCTGCGCAGACATCAACAATCAACAGAGGTCTGTTACCAGAGGGATGGTACTGTATTCCCCAGGCCACCAAGAGATGCAGAACACTGCTTTCTTGGTGACTATGACCTCACATCCTTGGGAGGAGGGGTTGATGAAGAGTCGGTAATAATATGTGAGAGCATAGGCAAAAAGGAAATATCCCTCTTTCAACCCACATTGGAGATTGACTCTAAAGATATGCTTGATGCAATCTATAGTTCAGATTCACCGCGACGGGTCTTCTGCACATCCCCGCACCGCAGGGTCTGGAAACATGAGTGGTCAGCTGATAATAACACCTCCATCTCCTTTGACAAGGCAAAGGCTGAGGGATACCTCCGTGATGCACTTGGCGTTGATCTTAATAGAAATTTCAGATATAAATGGGATGTCGTAAAGGGCCAGGAACATCTTTTCATCAGGACCCGCTCCTATGCGTCCCGGCTTTATAGAGGTGATGATATATTTTCAGAAAATGAGACCCGTATGATGGAAAGACTTGTTAAGGAAAAGAATGTTGTGGCCCTTATTGATTATCATTCAGGTTCCACACAGGTCCTTTATCCCTATGCCTACACTAAAACTGAACGAGTTAAGGGAAATTTCTTTTCAGGCAAAACCAACCTGAATGATTACGAGGTATTTCGTTTTATATCCAAAAAGATCGCCTCTATCCTGAATCGTCACGACAGGGGTGATAGTTCCATTGTAAACTTTACTACAGGACAAAACTATCTTGGAAGCAGCGTGGGAAGTGGAGTTGCAAGGGATTGCTATTACAGCAATGAAAGGATTGCCGCCCTGAACATAGAGGTGCACGACAGGCGTTATACATACGAAGACGAAGAGTACAGGACTGTTGTACCGAAAATATGTAAAACAAACGTCCCTGGGGCAATATGGTTCCTGTTCTGGGCAGTGGGGATCAACCAAAGAAACATTTATTAAGGTGTTTTGTCACATCCCACAGAATGGATCTGCAGAACCTTCCCACAAGTATGACATGAACCTGAAACCTATGCAAGTGGCCAAAAGGAATCTGAGAAGATCGTGACCAATTTTTCATGGTTCTTCTCAGCAGAAAGTGTATAATATTTATCATGCCCTTTGCAGTAAAGAAAAGACGTTATACCGCAATAACAGATAGTTTTGCTCGCTCAGATGGTTGCGACTGTGGCGGACAAGACCAGGAGGGATGCCTTGTTAAAAAATCTGCTGATGAGGGTGAATATTACATTCCTTTGAGAAAGGATTGTAATGAGAGACCCTAACGGGAGGGTCTCAGAATGCTGTTTATAATCATCAGAATATTTTGCCTGAAGGCATCCATGTTATGGTTGAAGGGATGGGGATTTGTCATTATATTGCCTGCAATCACTATAGTAGGTGTCTCCTCCACCCTGTACATGCCAGCCATCTTCAGCGCCTCCTGTGCTTCATCCGCCTTATCACCAGCCCTTAGTTTCTGTCCGAATTCCTTGCCAAGCCCGATCTCCCTGGCTATGCTCTCAAGGACATCCATATTGCCGATATCCCTTTTTTCAACAAAGTGGGCCTTGAAGATGGCCTTCTTCATCTCTTCTCCTTTGCCAAGTTCTTCTGCTATAAGGTAAGCCTCTCCAGGTTTTGGAGAACCCTCACCCCAGTATATGGGGATAACCTTGAAGTTTATCTTTTTTGGAAAGTTTCCCTTGATAATCGGAACTGACCTTTCAAAGGCGTAACAGCTGTGACAGTAGAAGCTCAGAAATTCTACTACCTCAAGGGTTTTGCCATCAAAGTTGTACTCCGGCCACGGCAGTCTGGTATAAACACCCTTGATTGAGGGTGGCTGTTCTGCCTGTACAGGCCATGATATCAATGTAATCAGCGCCATCAACAGAAAAATTCTTTTTACAACCATGTCTTACCTCCTTGCTCTTTAGTGTTTGATCCTTTCCAGATATTTCCTGTAATTGAAATCAGGGCTGTTCTGAGGTGTATGGCATTTCATACAGGTATCCTTGGTTATGGGAGACATTGGTCTTGAATAATCCTGCAGGTGCGCTCTGCCAGGACCATGACATGCCTCGCACTGGACGTTGGCCAGATCAGGGGTGGCTTCAATATTGACAAACCCTCCTTCTTTTCCGAACCCCACAGTGTGACAACTCAGACATTCTGGATCTCTCTGTTTTCCTTTTTGCGATAGAGAGGACAATGCCCTGGCATGGCCTGTCTTTACCCAGCTATCCATGTAAGGTTGGTGGCACTCTGCACACCTTGAAATTCCCACATAAGGTCCCTCGGTCAAGGTCGTTATGCTGCTGCTTGAAAGCCTGCCGACACTGGTGTTATACTCCTCTATAATTTTACGAACATCAGGGTCATCCTTTACATCACGGCCAAGACGTTGCCATGTATGCTGATAAACTACTCGCTTTTCCCTGATATCCCTTTTTACCGTCAGTACCCCCAGCCGCTTCCCCTTTGGATAACCTGAAAGTATGATTCCTCCTCCTGTCCTGACAGGCTCTTCAAGTATCTCACCAGAGGAGAGTATGACAATATCCCACCCTTCAAGGAGTCTAACCTCGGAAAGGGGACGGTCTGTCAGAAGGATGTTCAGCATACCCTCTTGATAATCCCCCGGATCAACCGTGATATTAAGCTCAAAGTCACCCCTTTTTAAATGTAAGGCACTTCCATAGGAAGAAGAATCTGATATCGCGGGAATCTTATATCTTTCAATGAGAGGGAGCAGAAACTGCTCCGGCAAGGACTCTTCCCTGCCCATTAGGGCCACTACATCGTAGTTCATCACCTTGAAGGACTTAAGCATTGTCTCTGTCTTTAGCCTTCCCTGAGGTGTGTCCTTTGCTGAGAAATTACCGGCATCAATGAGAACATAGGGAGACAGGGTTTCTTTATTTTCCTTGATATAACCGGCAAACCTTGCTACACCTCCAAAGTCGGTTCCGGGAGAGCAGCCACAGGGTTCAAGCTCTCCCTCCATAGCTCCAGTATAAATAATGGTAAGTGATTGTTCGCTTGCATTGATAATTGCAGGGAATAGTATAGCCTGTAGCAGGATCACTATGTATGTTGTAAAGAGTTTCATTCTAATCGCTGCAATGTATACTACTTTATAATTGTGAAAAAATTATGAAGGAAAACTGAAGTAGGGTAGTATTGCGTCCAGATACGTTTATTTTGCCATTAAAAACCTGTTTTGAAATCGCGTAAAGGCCCATCGCCTGCTACTTCCGTGCACCATTCGGATTAAATCATTAATAAAATCCCCCATATATACGCCTTCCCCGCTTTTTTTATTACTATGGCTTTTCTCATCTATAAAAGTGTGTTATAATTTATCATGCCCTTTGCAGTAAAGAAAAGACGTTATACCTATCAGGACTACCTCACCTGGCCAGAAGATGAGCGGTGGGAGTTGATTGATGGTGAGGCTTATTGTATGTCACCATCACCCAAGACTAGGCACCAAAGGATTTTGTGGAATCTTTCAAGAGCAATTGACAACCAGAGGGAGGCTCTCAAAGGATGTGTTCCTTATATTGCCCCTACTGATGTTGTGTTTGATGAGTTCAATGTGGTACAGCCTGACCTCTTTGTGGTCTGCAGCAAGAAAAAGATTACAGAAGAAAATATTCAGGGCGCCCCGGACCTTGTAATAGAGATAACCTCCCCAGCCACGGAACTGAAAGACAGACGTGAGAAGAAGGCCCTTTACGAGAGGTTCGGAGTAAAGGAATATATAATCGTATTTCCCGAAAGGGAGTATCTTGAGCGGTATCTATTAAAAAGCAAAAGATACAGTGCTCCTGAGATCTTCAACTGGGACGAGGTTCTGAAGATAAAGACCTTCCGGATGGAGCTGAAACTCTGGGAGGTATTTGAGAAGCAATTACCAGAGGAAAATGATAAAGAATACAGAAAAATTTGAGGCCCTTGAAAGAGAGTTTATCAGGTCATCTGCACGGTCTGATTATCAAAAGGCACTTGAGGTCTTCACTGCATTATGGAAAGAGGCAGTGTCGCTTGGGGCCCTTCCCCCTAAAAATCCTCTTGAAGGAATTGAAGTTGATATAAGGGTAGCAAAGATACTTAATTCATGTTTGAAGAACTCTTAACAGGACTTGCCAGTGCACTTAAGAAATCCTTGACAGCAGTGATCGATATTGTCGATAAATAGTGTCCCAGTAGGATAGGGGATATTAATTTTTCGTCTCATTCTCGACGGACATCCCTGTCCGTCTCCGAGGAAATTTTGCGGTTTGCCCTCCAGGGCAAATCTTATGCAAAATTTAAATCCGCTCAAATTAATATCCCTATCCTTATGTATAAATTCAGTTTTATTACCAGACAGTAATGAGCAGTGATTATTCTTAAAAAATGACATAAAGTATGTTAAAATTTAGTTGCCATGTTTATACATATCAGGGAGGAGTTGAGTCGTATTAGCAGGGAATTGAAGGAAAGGTTTCCTGAAAGGATTGTTACAATAATTGCCTTTGGTTCAAGAGTAAGGGGGGATTATAAGGAATGGTCAGACATTGATTTGCTGGTGGTAATTAAAAACAAAGACCCTCAAATTGAGAAGGAGATTATAGATTTGATTGTTAAAGAGGAAATGAAGTCAGGTATTTCATTATCTCCGGTTCTTAAAGATGTAAATGCCTTTGAGAAGGAAAAAAGGTTCAAAACACCTTTTTATGAAAGCATTGAGAAAGAAGGAGTTATGCTATGACACTTTCCATTGAAGATAAAAAAACATTAAGTGAGCTAAGAATCAAAAAAGCCTATGAGTTTCTCGATGATGCAAAGGCAAACCTTGATGAGGGAAGACTTAGAACAGCGATAAATCGTGCATATTATGCGGTGTTAAATGCAGCGAGGGCACTGCTTATATTGGAGGGCTCTAATCCTGAAACCCATGAAGGTATTATAACCATGCTAAGTCTAAGATTTATAAAGCCAGGACTTTTGCCTGTACAGTTAATAAAAAACTATAAGAGACTTCTTTCAAGCAGGACTGACATTGATTATGGAGATTTTGATACAGTGACCACTGAGGAGGCAGAGGATGCAATCAGTGTCGCGGAAGAGACAATAAAAGATATGGATTCATTGCGTAAAAGGCTATTGGATGAGATTTAATAAATGATAGCAGCTCAAGAATCAGTATTTAACATCATTGATTTGTTAATCCTTCTCCATTGCCTCAAGGATGGGACAATCAGATACAGGCCCACTGCCAGGACATGTTTCGGATAGTTTTTGGAGGGCCTTTTTTATCTTCTTTAATGATCTGATCTTCTTATCAATATCAGTGATCTTTTCCTCGGCGATCCTCTTTATCTCAGAACATGAGGTTTTCTCCTCTGTTCTGAGTGACAGGAGCTCGGCAATCTCTCTGAGGGAAAAGCCAAGTTCCTGGGCATGTTTGATAAAGCGGATCCTTTTCACCGTGTCTTTTGGCCAGAGTCTGTAACCTGATGCCTTCCTGGGCACTTTTGGCAGGAGCCCTCTCTTCTCATAGTACCTGATGGTCTCCACATTTACACCTGCATCTTTTGCAAGATGACCTGTGGTCAAGTAGTCCATCCAAAACCTCCCATATTGTTATTCTATTATGCCCCATCGCTGAGCCCTCTGTGAAGTACCCTATTGAGGGGCTAAAACTGTACGCACCGGTCTGTTGAGCATAAAAGAAATATGGGGATAAAACACCCCCTTGTCGTGAAAATCCAGTTTATGACAACACTCCAGGGTCATCAATTTTCTTCAAGTGCATAACCAAGATCACGAATGGCATCCCTTACCTTTGCCTCTGATGCAGTGCTGCTGTCAAAATAGACGATAAGCCTCTTTTCCGAGGGGTCTCCGGATACACCCTTTACGCCCTTTATTGCAAGCAGATGCTGTTCTATCTGTTTGATACAGGACTGGCAGTGTATCCCTGGCACGTGAAGTTGCAGTGAAGAGACCCCCTCAAGTCTTGACTCTGCGCTGACCATAAGTTTTCCGATCTTAAGTCCAAAGGAGTTTATTATTATTGCCAGAGTGCTTAGAACCATTGCTGTCATTGCCATAAGTGGATGTAGCAGCCCTGTTGTAGCTATAGGGATACCGACACCATTGAAGAGAAATGCCCAGAGGAGGTTCTGTTTGATTTTTCTGTATGTTTTTACACTCAGTTCATAAGCAGTTATCAGACGGCTTAATTGCTTACCAATGATTATAATATCAGCAGATTCTATTGCTATATCAGTGCCTGTGCCTATGGCTATTCCAATGTCTGCCTGCATGAGGGCAGGGGCATCATTAATGCCATCGCCAACCATTGCAACCCTGAGCCCCTGTGACTGAAGTTGTCTTATCCGATCAGCCTTCTCATGAGGCAGCACTCCAGCAAACACCTCGTCAATACCTGCCTGTTTTGCTACAGCACTGGCTGAAGTAGCATTGTCCCCGGTAATCATGACAGGGCTAATCCCAATGGATTTGAAAGTCCTTATCACAGAGGAGGCCTCTTCTTTTATTAGGTCAGATATGCCAATCAGCCCTACCACAGTCTTGTCTCTGGCAACAAGAACAACTGTTTTGCCAGCGGACTGAATTGTCTCTACTGCCTCTTCCAAAGCGGCAGTATTAAGCCCTTTGTTTTTGATAAATCTTAAGTTGCCAACAAGGAGTCTTTTGCCATTGACCCTTGCCTCAACTCCAAAACCTGGCTCTGCCTGAAATGACTCTACCTGATAAAGTCTCATTCCTTGAGCCTTTTTTACTATAGCCTTTGCAATAGGATGCTCTGAGTGTGCCTCCACT
>DROX01000194.1 GCA_011321725.1 Nitrospirota bacterium
CTAAAACAAGTAAAGAAACAAACCCTATAGGCCCAGAGGTGGTGAAGAATGCCATGATGAACCACCTCTCTACTCCGAAAAATCTCCGATTTTTCATGGTGCCTTC
Source organism: Nitrospirota bacterium (assembly GCA_011321725.1). Classification (GTDB taxonomy): domain Bacteria; phylum Nitrospirota; class Thermodesulfovibrionia; order Thermodesulfovibrionales; family JdFR-85; genus JAADHP01. Next base: position 107 of record DROX01000194.1, read on the forward strand.
TTCACTGCTAACCCATCAACTCATCCACTCATCCACCCATCTACCCATCAACTGCTCACTGTAATAAGGTGTGGTGCTTATTTTTCTTCGGCACCCTGCCTTGGTTTATATATTCTGAGATTATTTTGGACACTACTCATTCCTAATAAATATATTATATCACTGGCATCTAAAATAATTCAGTTTTGTTAACAAGGCAGGGCGATAAGAGAGTCAACAGTGAGCAGTGAGCAGTTGATGGTATAAAAATTTTACTTGACTTTTCCTCCCGGTTAATGTCATCATAGGGACAAGTTTCAGAGGTTTTTGTATGCTTAACACGGGCCACAAAGACTTTGAGCTTTGTGGCCTTTATTTTTAGGCAACATCCTTTCTGATACTTGATCTCACAATGGAAAGGAGGTGCAGCAATGATTAGTGGAACAGTAAAATGGTTCAACGACACAAAGGGCTATGGTTTCATCACAAGTGAAGATGGCACTGATGTATTTGTCCATTACTCATCCATAGAGGGTAATGGCTTCAAGTCACTGGCAGAAGGTGATGAAGTAAGCTTCAGCATTGAGCAGGGCAGCAAAGGCCCAAAGGCAATTAATGTGGTTAAAATATAATTGACCAACAATTTTGCCACTTAAAACGCCCCTTTAACGAAAGGGGCGTTTTTTATTGGGATCATGTCTGACGAGAGTGTTATACCTAAAATCTGCGATAGAAAAAGGTTATGGGTACTGCAGGTCTGAAGAGCAACGATCTGTTATAATATAGAAATATGAAGACAGCCGTAGAAGAAGAGACCTTTGAGTACCTTAAAAGGATAAGACGGAAACTCCATCAGTACCCGGAGCCATCCTTTCAGGAGTTCAAGACCTCGGAGATAATATCCGAGGAGCTGAAAAGGCTTTCCATCTGGCACAAGAAGGGGATCGGGAAGACAGGCATAATCGCCAGGCTTGATTCACCCTACGAGAATGCACCCACTATAGCCCTGCGGGCTGACATGGATGCACTCCCCATTGAAGAAAAAACAGGACTGCCCTTCAGTTCCCGACACCCCGGCTATATGCATGCCTGTGGGCATGATGGCCATATGGCCATACTCCTGGGAGCTGCAAAACTTCTGAGGGATTCAGGGCCTGAAGGGAATGTGGTGTTCATCTTTCAACCTGCCGAAGAGGGTGGTGGTGGAGCAAGGGTAATGATAGAGGCAGGTGCTGTTGATGATGTGGATATGATATTTGGTGGACACATTGATATGCATTTCCCGATGGATACCATTGCAATCAGGCATTATATGGATTCCTCCTACACGGACAGCCTTGAGATCAGGATTGTTGGTAAAGGTGGACATGCCGCACGCCCTCATGAGACCGTAGATGCTGTGGTGGTAGGAAGTCTCTTCGTGACCTCACTGCAAACCATAATCTCACGCACTATAGATCCACTGAATCCAGCCGTGATAAGCATAGGGAGTTTCCATGCCGGCCGTGCCTATAACGCCATTGCTGATGATGCCGTTCTCAGGGGCACCATAAGAACAACGGAGAAGAAGACAAGAGAGATGATCATAAAGAGGATCAAACAGACAGCCTCCTCCTTTTCCTCTCTTTATGGTGCGGAGATATACGTCTCTGTACAGGAGGGTTATCCGCCTGTCATAAACCACCCTGTTGCCTACAGGATCGCAAGGGATGCGGCAAAGGCTGTTGTGGGAGAGGACAACTTCCTGAGGGTGGAACAGCCCAGCATGGGTGGAGAGGATTTCTCCTACTACCTGCTTGAGGTGCCAGGCTGTTTTGTCAGGTTTGGTGCCCAGAGAGGCCCTCACAGATCAGCACCTGCCCATAGCTGCCAGTTTGATTTTGACGAAGGGGTTTTGCTGACAGGAACACTTTTTTATACAGAGATCGTTAAAAGAGCAACAGCCTTTCTGAGGGAAAACAGTGCTTCTCTTCAAGAAAAGTAAGGGGCCCACCATCGGTGTAGAACTGGAATTACAGATTATTGATTGTGAAAGTTATGACCTCATAAACATGGCCCCCCAGGTATTGAAAAAGACAGACCCATCCTTCAGAAAAAGAATAAAGGAGGAGTTCCTGAAGTCAATGATAGAGCTTAACACAGATGTATGTGAGAACCTGCAGGAAGTGGAAGCTGATCTCAGGGCATCTCTCCATCATCTAAATGAAGTACTTAAACCTTTAAATGCAATTTTCTACTCAGCCAGTCTCCATCCCTTTGCAAGGGGCAACAAACAGCTGGTAAGTGAAAACCCACGATACTTAAAGATCATGGAGGAGCTACAGATCGTTGGAAGGAGGTTTATCACACAGGGGCTTCACGTACATATCGGCGTGGAGGGTCCTGAGAAGGCTGTAAACATAACAAACACAATCAGGATATACCTTCCCCTTCTGCTTGCATTGTCAACCTCGTCACCCTTTTATGAGGGCGAGTATACAGGCCTCTATTCCTACAGGACGAAACTCTTTGAAGCTCTCCCCAAGGCAGGCATGCCCGACTACATATATGGATGGGATGGTTTTACAAGGCTTGTTGATACACTCCTCAGGGCAGGGTATATTGATTCTGTAAAGGATCTATGGTGGGATGTGAGGCCCCATCCGGAATTTGGCACCGTGGAGGTGCGTATCTGTGATATTCCCTGCAGACTCCGTGACATATTGGCAATAACCGCACTGATTCAGGCACTTGTTGTATATACAGCGAAGATGCCTCCCCAGCCGGATACGAACATACAGATACTGAGGCTGAACAAATGGCAGGCAGCCAGATACGGGCTTGATGGTTTATTTGCAGACCCATCCACAGGGAGGCAATTACCAATCAGGCAGGCCATAGAGGACCTTCTTATCATGCTTGAAGCAGAGGCCACCACCCTTGGTTCAGGGGATTATCTGCAGTGCGTAAATGATATCCTCAAGGAGGGGACAGGTGCGGACCTGCAGATGAAATACTATGAAAAGACGGAGGATTTCAGAGAGGTTATCAAAATGCTCACCCTGGAGTTCTATAAATGAAGGGTGCCGTTGCTTCAGGGCACCACCTTACCACAGATGCGGCAATAGAGATCCTTGACAGGGGAGGAACCGCCTTTGATGCCCTGGTGGCTGCAGGGTTTGCCGCCACTGTCACAGAGCCGACCCTTACGAGCCTTGGCGGTGGCGGGTTCTGCCTGGTTCACAGGGCTGACAGGAGGGAAACGGTCCTTTATGATTTCTTTGTCAATACCCCCGGGCTGGGTCAGGACCTTACAAAAAAGCCTCAACTGATCCCTGTTGATCTTCAGTTCAGATCCACCCTGCAGAGGTTCTATATCGGGCCTGGTTCTGTTGCTGTGCCGGGTATGCTGAGAGGTCTGCTGGACTGTTACACCGGGCTCTGCAACATGGATATTGATGACATCATAGCACCTGCGATAAGATACCTGAACGAGGGTGTCACGCTTACAGCACAACAGTGTTATCAGCTACAGATCCTCAGACCAATCCTTAATTTCAGCAGCTATGGGAAAGAGATTTTCAGACCTGACCGCAGGGGAAGGATCTACAACCCCCTTCTCAAGGAGTTTCTCTCTCTGAGATCAATAAGCAGATGGCTTGATATATTTTATGGTTCAGGTGCTAAAAAACTCCAGGAAGAGATGCAAAAAGAGGGGGCATGGCTAAACCTCAGGGACATGCAGAGATATGAAACCGTGAAAAGAGCACCTCTGAGATGTAATTATCGCGGTTTTGAGATAATCACCAACCCGCCACCATCATCAGGAGGCTCACTAATCTGTGCTGCCCTGGGACATATGGACAGGCATGAATACAGTAACCTTTCCTTTGCTGAACGTATGCTCCTGAGGGTAAGGGCAATGGAAGAGATGATTCAACTGAAGGCCTCCTCAGCAGGCACCACGCACATAAGCATCATTGACTCCCGGGGGAATGCTGCATCAATGACCACATCAAATGGCACAGGCTCTGGCTGCTTCTTCCCGGATACGGGGATCATGCTCAACAACATGATGGGAGAGGATGATCTCCATCCAGAGGGCTTCTTCACCCTTCCTCCGGGTACAAGGATAGGCTCCATGATGTCGCCCACATTTATCAGGAAAGGAGACCTCATCCACGCCATCCTTGGCAGTGGCGGCAGCAAAAGGATTCGTACTGCCATACTCCAGGTCATCTCAAACCTCATAGATGAGTCAATGGATGTCAGAGATGCTGTTAATTTCCCCCGGTTCCACCTTGATGACAAAGGTGTCCTCCAGGTGGAACCGGGCTTTCCTGATGAGATAATAAAAAGGCTTGAAGGGGATTACACCCTGAATGTCTGGACAGAGAAGGATCTCTACTTCGGGGGTGTCCACACTGTAACGGCTGATTTTTCAGGAGCAGGCGACCCCCGCAGGGATGGCTCATTCAGGAGGATATAATGGATTGATTTTATTTATTTTTATAGTTATAATATTGGAAACCTGAAGGGAACCGGTTTATATGGAGGGGAAGACAAAATACTGTCTCTGCTGTGACGAGGAGGTCCCCTACAATGTGATTGAAAGGCATGAAAGAAGGGAACTCACCTGTCAGTATTGCGGCTTCACCCTTGATGTGGAAAAACTCTGGGAGAAGAAGCAACCCCGTACGAACTCAATAGCATTAATAGCAGAGGATTCCCGGTTCATACGGACCCTCCTGAAGGAGATGTTGCTCAAGAAGTCCATAGTGAAGGAGGTCAATGATTCTGAAAATGGCCTTGATTTTGTCTCAGCCTATACCCGCTTGCTCAATGAAAAGAAAAGACCGGCCTTTGTAATACTTGACCTGAACATGCCGGTAATGGATGGCCTGACCGCTGCCAGAACCATGAGGGCACTTGAGAAGAAGATGTCCGTCCCCAATACACCGATCATATTCTTCTCTTCAATAAAGGCAGATGATGGGCTCAAGAAACAGATGGCACTCCTTGCACCTGCAAACTACATAAACAAAGGTTCATCACCTGAACCAGAGGCTCTTGCAAGGAGGGTGGGGTTTCTGCTGAATTTCATATTGGAGCAGAGACAGGGCGGTTCAGCTGTGTAGCAACTCCCTTATCACCACTGCAATATCCTTTATCTCAAAGGGTTTCGTAACGATCCTGTCAAAGCACTGGAGCATGTGCCGCTGGTCATCCGGCATCAGGGGGTATCCACTTACAGCAATGACCTTGACATCAGGCCTGATCTCCCTTACCCTGTTGCAGAATTCCATCCCGCCCATCTCGGGCATAACCAGGTCTGTCAGGATGAGCGCTATCTCATCGCTTTTCTGCCTGAACACATCCAGTGCCTCAACACCATTTGTAACACTAACAGTCCTGTACTGGAGCTCTCCAAGAAGTGTGGTGAGGAAGTTCCTCACCTCCTCATTGTCTTCAACAATCAGCAGGATCTCTCCCTGTCCCATGGGGTAGGGATGATGTTTTGTGGGCTTGGTGGAAACCTCAGCGTCTGTCTCGGGCAGATAAATGGTAAAGACCGTACCCTTGCCCACCTCTGAACGGACATCAATAAAACCACCGTGCTGGGTGATGATCCCGTAAACCTGGGAGAGGCCAAGCCCTGTGCCATGTCCAACGGGCTTTGTAGTATAGAAGGGTTCAAAGATGTGGGGAAGGCATTCATGAGGAATCCCGGAACCCGTGTCGGTGAAATCAATAACCACCCACCTTCCAGGGGGCATATCAGGAAAAGGAGGATGCTCCAGGTACTCCTTCCTGACCGTTATGTGTATCTTCCCGCCTTCCGGCATTGCATCCTTGGCATTCACAACAAGGTTCGTAAAGACCTGCTGCATCTTGGCAGGATCAGCACATACCTTGCACCTTTCAAGTTGTGTGGAAAATTCAATCCTGATCGTCTCGGGCACCACCCTGGCTGCAAACCTGACAAACTCCCTCATAAACGATACAAGATCAAAGACCGCCTCCTCGGATACGGATTTTCTTGAAAAGTCCAGTATCTGTTTCACCATATTTGCAGCCCTGATTCCGCTCTGTAGAATGATATCAATCCTCTTCTTCACATAGTAGGGTAGCCCCTCCTCTGACATCAACATCTCTGCATATCCGATTATCCCTGTGAGGATGTTATTAAAGTCATGGGCAATGCCTGCTGCCAGCTGTCCCACAGCGGCAAGCCTTTCCTGCGCAAGCAGTTTTTCTTCTGTTTTTCTCTCCTCTGTAACATCCCTTATGATAAAGACAATACCAAGCACCCTGCCGTCAGCCCTTACACGCCTGCCACCAATCTCAAAAATCCTTTCCACAGCACCCGATTTTCTTGACACCTCGTTCCAGATGATAGCGGGAGGGGAGATTATATACTCCTCAATGGGCTTACCCTGCAGGGCTGTTATTGTATCACCGGGTTTCAGCCCCTCAAGATAAGCCAGATATTCGGCAGCCAGTGGTGTGGCATGTGCAAGGGTATGATCGCTGTCAATAAAGAAGACCCCCACAGGAAGGTGCTCAAAGAGGGTGGAAAGAATGTTGTAAAGGCGGGTCTTCTCTTTTTCCGCCTCTACATGATCAGTAATATCATCAAGTATCCCATCCACATACTGGGGATTACCATGGATGTCACGTTTAAGGGTTGCATGGATCTCTGCATGGAAGGTGGATCCGTCAATGCGCTTCATCTCTGTCTTGAAGTCTGTAACAAAGCCTTTCCTGTTCAACTCTTCAACAAGATAATCCCTCTTCTCAGGATGAACGTAGAGGGATTTGAGGTTGTACTCTTTTATATCATCAAAGTTTAAACAGCCAAATATCTTCAGCCCTGAGGGGTTCATCTCTACAATCCTTCCGTCAATGGTTGACCGGTACACACAGACAGGCAATCTGTCAAAGAGGTCCTTGTATCTATGCTCAGCCTCTTTTGCCTTGATGGCAAGGGCTGTCTTCTGAAGCACACCCTTTACAGCTGCGGGAAGCCTCTTGAAGTGTTTTGGTGATTTAAGGATATAGTCATCAAGGCCGGACTTCATTGCCTCTACAGCAACCTCTTCGCTGCCGGTCCCTGTGAACATAAGCACAGGCTTTTCAGGATAAAGCTCCTTTACCCTTTTTACCACATCAAGACCGGAGGCCCACTTGAGCTGGTAGTCCGTTATTACAAGGTCAAATCTCCCCCTGGTGAGGATATCCTCAAACTCATCCCTGTCCAGCGCCTCCAGGTACTCAACGGACCTGAGCGACTCGTTGAGCACCATTTTCACCATCACTCTGTCATCAGGATTGTCGTCAACAAGAAGGATTCTCACTTATCTATCCCTTGATATCCGGTTTTTCATTCATTATCAGCCAGTACAGGTGAAGTTCTTTAACTATCCTTATAAGGTCCTCAAACCTTACGGGTTTGACCAGATAGGAGTTTGCGCCAAGTTCATAGGCACGGTTTATATCAGGGGATTCGCTGGATGATGTGAGTATCACCACTATAATCTTCTTCAGATCCGGTTCGTTCCGGAGCCATCTCAGGAACTCAAATCCATTCATCCTTGGCATCTTTAGGTCAAGCAGGATCAACACTGGAAGGGGGTTTTTCTTCCGGTCGCCGAACTCTCCCGTACCTTTCAGATAGGCTACAGCCTGCTCTCCGTCTGTGACGAACCTCAACGGATTAACCACCCCGCACTGCTGGAATGCCCTCTTTATCAGGAGAACATCATCGGTATTGTCTTCAACAATCAATATACTGTAGTCCTCCAAACTGACCTGCACATCAACTCCCGTGTCTAAGCCTTTTTAAGCTCTATCCAGAATCTACTGCCTTTACCGGGCTCTGAGACAAGCCCAACGGTGCCCCCGATCTTTTCAACTCCCCTTTTAACGATTGCAAGACCGATCCCCGTGCCAGGATACCTCTCTATCCCGTGAAGACGCTCAAATATCTTGAAGATCCTTTCATGATATTCTTCGGCTATGCCGATACCGTTGTCTTGAATATTGACTCTGACGGTATCGCCTTTTTCTTCAGCCCAGATCCTGACCTCTGGTCGTGTCTCCTTTTTAACAAACTTTATTGCATTAGAAATAAGATTTAAAATAACCTGGTATAGTATGTTGCGGGCTGCTAACACTTTTGGGAGGGGCTTTTCTATCTGTATCAAGGCATCCCTCTCCTTTATCTCAACCTCCAGTGCCCTCCGCGCCTCGTTAAGGACATCCTCCAACGAGATAGGCCTGAGTATAATCCTCTGCCTTGTTAATCTACTATATGCTAACAAATCCTGGATCAAATTGTCCATTCTCTGGGCAGCCATAAGAATCCGCCTTGCATACTCCCTGCCTGTCTCGTCAAGACTGTCACCATAGTCCTGAAGAAGCGCCTCTGAGAAGCCCTGCATCGCCCTTAGAGGTGCGCGCAGGTCATGGGATACGGAATACGCAAAGGCCTCAAGCTCCTGGTTTGACTCCTGAAGTCTTCTGGCAAGTCTCTCTGATTTCCTGTAGGCAGCCTGAAGATCCTCAAGGAGATTAAGCATCCCTCGGTTCAGAAGCTCTACCTCTTCAACCCTCTTCTTCAACTCCTCTGTCTTTTCCGCTACAATGCGTTCAAGCTCCTTCTGATACTCCCTCTGAAACCTCTCTGCCTCCTTCCTGTCTGTTATATCACGGATTATGGCCACCACCTCATCCTGGGTATACTGTTTAATCCTTGCCTCATAATACCTGAGCTTACCCTCAATGGTAAGCGAATACTCAAAGGACTGGATCTGGCCTGTCTCAAAGGTCTCCTTTATAGCCCTTTCTGCCTTTTCCGCCACATCCTGGGGCAGAACCTCCCGCATCTTCTTGCCAAGAAACGCCTCAGGTGGGGCGTATAAGGGATAAAGATAGGAGTCCTTGTAGTCAATGAATCTGCCATCCCTTGTTATCCTGAAGATGAGATCAGGGATGGCCTCCATGAGTGCACCAATTCTCTCCTGCTCTTCCTTAATCCTCTTTTCAGATTCCTTCTTCTCTGTTATATCCCTTACTATCGCAAGCACAGCCGGTGTTTCCCTGCCGTTTTTATGGGTGAATGTAATCCTCCTCAATCTGACCTCAACGGGAAACTCCGTACCATCCTTTCTCCGTGCCACCCATTCAAACTCCTGGGGGCTGCCTTCAAGGGCAAGCCTGATTTTATCAAGGGCCATCTCAAAATTACATCCACGGCCCATCATGTTCTCCGGTGAAAGGTTCTTGAACTCCTCAGGAGTATAGCCATAGCACTGCGTTACGCTGTCATTTACATCAAGAACACGGCCATCCACATCATGGATAAAGATCATGTCCGGTGTTGCATCATATATGGTCTTTATGTAGTTTCTTGACTGTTCAAGGTCATGGAGCCGTCTTGAAAGCTCCTCTGTCTTTCTCTTTACCTGGCTTCTGAGCCATAAACTTATCGCCAGGAACATCCCGATAAGAGATGATATTACCACCAGTGTCCATTTAACCCAACCGGGAAGCCTTGTGACCGGTTTTACACCTGTGTAGCGCTCAATGGATTTATGATAAACAGAGTCTTTGTCTTCCTTCAGGTTCTTTATGTAGGAATCAATCCGTTTGATATCATAAAACCCAAGCCTGCCCTTCTTGCTGAACGCCAGCCTGAGTTCAACAGGAGAGAACAAAATGGAGGTCTTTTTAATATTCTGGAACCTTGATTCTTTTATCAGACCGCAGAGCCTGTTCACAACACCCGCATCCACCTGACCGGAATTAACAGCCTTGAATACATCATCATAACTCTCCACCAGGGCAAGATGAACTGGCACACCAAAGGCCGAGACCATCTGCAAAAATTCATTCACATATATATCGTCCCTGAGCATGGCAATGCGTTTGTCCTTCAGGTCGGTAATGGAATCAATCTCCGAATCTTTGTTTGCATAGACCACTGCCCAGTTAATAAAGATATTTTCCTTGTTGTACAGGAATCGCTGTGCCCTCTCTTCTGAATAGGCCGTGGAGGTCTGGATATCAATCTCCCCTTCCTCAAGCTGCCTGAGACAATCATCCCAGTTGCATGGCACATACTCTACCTCCCAGTCCTCTCTTTTCGCAATATATTTCAGGATATCAATGTAGATACCTCCTGGCCTTTCAGGCTCTTCATAAAAGACAAGTGGTGGATTCTGGTAGATCCCGATTCTTACCTTTGTGGATGCCTCTGAAATGGAAATTACAAGAAGCACTGCCAGAAGGGCGTGCAAGAACATCCTGGGCACAGGCAGGAAACCCCTGAAAAAAGCTGTTCTCTTCACTTATATTCCCTGATAAATCTGTTTTTTTGAAACCTCTGAGGAATATAAAAGCCCTCTCCGTGTTGTATATTTATCGGCACCCCTGATATTCATTCCGGCTCCTCCAGGGGATCGTCTACCACAGGGGTAAGACCAGCTGCCCTTATCTGTTCTTTTAAGAGCCTGATTATCCTTTTCAACTCAGCTATCCGCACTTCACGGCCTGCCATGGCATTAACAACCCTCTGAAGCTCCTCCGTTCTTTTCAGAACCTCACGCTCAAGGTTCTCGTTAAGTTCCCTGAGCTGTTCATAGGCCCTGGCCTTATCTGTGATATCCCTGCCCACCTCAAGGCATCCTTTCAATTGGCCTTTATCATCATATACAGGCACAGCCCTCAATTCCCATACACGACCGTCAGGGGTACGAACCTCTTCCATCTCTATCTTGCCGCTCCTCATGGCCCTCTGTACAGGGCATATCCTGCAGGGCTCTTTACGGGCATGCCATAGGCTGTAGCAGTACTGTCCTATAAGCTCATCAACATCCTTACCAAGCCCCTCTGCTGCCCCTCTGTTCGCCCACAACACCCTCAGGTCAGTACTCTGGTAGGTCAGATTGTCAGCAATCAGATCCAGCAGTCTTAAGAGGTCATCTTTCAGGTCAGAATGGGGGGTATTGTCCATTGCTCTACTCCTCAAGCAGTGTATCATCAACCAATGGCCGGAGGCCTGCGGTGATCAGCTGATTCTTCAACCTTTTGATCACCTCTTTCAGTTCAGCCATCCTCACTTCACGACCTGCCATAAGATTGACCATCCTCTGTAGTTCCTCCGTCCGCTCCCGGACACGCTCTTCAAGCTCTTCTGTCTGTCTCTTGAGCCTTTCCTCAAGTCTTTTCCTTTCTGTTACGTCACGCTTGATCCCCACACAATGTGTTATCTCACCCTGACGATTCCTCACCGGATAGGCAACCAGCTCAACGATTCTTTCCTCTCCCTCTTTACTGACTGCCCTGTATATGCCCCTGCAGAACCCTTCCTTGAGAAAACGGCTATAAATCTCTGCATAGGTATCTTCCCCAAGAAAGATTGCAGGTGTCTTGCCAGCAATCTCTTCGTTGGTATACCCGATGAGCCTTCTATGGGCATCGTTCTGGATATGATAATATCCCTCGCTATCAAGGACAGCAATGGCATCCAGGGCATTGTCAAAGATGTTCTTGTAAAGAATCAGCTCTTCTTCTCTTTTCTTCAGTTCTGTTACATCATAGCCGGTTCCTATAATTGCCGGGGCACCCCTGTATATAATCCTGTCTGCTGTATAATCTATCCACCTGATGGTTCCATCCTTTCTTACAATCCTGCATGTATAATGTGGGGGCAGGTCCTCTCCAGCCATCCGTGCATAACCACGCTTTTTGATCACCTCTCTGTCGTCAGGATGGATAGGGTAATAGAAGGGTTTCCCTATAAGTTCATCTCTGCTGTAACCGGTGATTCTTTCAGTAGCTGGATTTACATAGAGGAATGTCTCCCTTGTAATAAATATGGCTGATGACGTGGCCTCAGCAAGTGCCCTGAAACGTTCCTCGCTTTCCCTTAATGCCTTCTCTGTCTCCTTCCTCTGGGTTATGTCACGGGCCACAGCAATTATGTATTCCCTGTTGCCTCGTGCTACATAACGGAAGGCCGTCTCAACGGGGATGGTTGAGCCATCTTTCCTCTTGTTATTACCTTCAATCACCACATGGCCTTCTCTCTTGAGCCTATTCACACAGCCCTGCCACACCACATTGTCTGTTATCGCCTCTTCAACATCATGGATACGCATCTGCATAAACTCGTCATATGTGTACTGGAGTTCATTACATGCATGAGTGTTTACATCAATAAATCTTCCATCCCCTGGCTCAATCACAAAGATGGAATCGGAAACCTCGTTAAGAAGGTCCCTGAAAAGCTGTAGCTTTTCTGTTAAACGCCTCTTTTCTTCAAGTTCAAGACCGAGTTCAAAGTTGGTACGGGTAAGTTTTTGTGTCTTCTCTTCTATCTCCTTTGTAAGCTCCCTGTTCATATCCGTGATCTCTTCCATCAGGGATATGTTCTCAATACGGTATGAGACAATCTCGCAGACCCTGTCTATAAAAGCTTTTATATATAGAAGATGATCATAAGGTCTTTCATAGTTGACAAATACGAAATGCCCCGAGGGCTCACCCCTGATCAGGAGCGGTTTTATGTAGAAACTCCTCTGTGACTTTCCATTAATCTCGTATGGCAAAAAGCTTAGGGAATCCCTGTCGGATTTAACCTTTGCGTAGAATGCTGAATCCGTAAAGAGAGGCCTTTTTACTTCAATCACATCTCCCTTGAGAGAGGCCATACAATGGCGGGAATAATCATATATCACCTCAGCCTCAGCCTCCGCCTCGTTTGTTATAAGATATGCCGCATAATCAATGCCTTTGTGGTTACCCAGAATCTCAAGGATGGCCTTGATTACATCAACATCCCTTCTTGCACTGGAGATCTCCTCAAAAACCCTGTTATACACGAAAAGGTCTTTACTGTCTCTCTGCAGGCTTTCCTTTTCTTTCCTGAGCTGCTGGAGTTCCTCTCTGAGCTCCTCCAGCCTCCTGGTCAAATCCCTTTCCAAGGGGCCTCCATCTTTTTATGAAGCCGCTTTATAACCATTGATATCCAACAGGCACTTCCTGACCACAAACTTTCCGTCAACCATTGTTATCTTGAGAATGTCTATTATATTTTAACATCTCCTGCCCTCAAGTATCTCTATGGTGCAAAGAAGAGCATTATCTTCTGGTTTTTATATATAGTTTACTTAATGTTATAATTGCTATATGTTATCGTTAAACCCCAAAAAGAACAACCACAGGCTTTCTGCACTGCTCCAGAATGCCTCTTTCAATTATAATGAAGAAAGGGCTATCTGTGGAGCGATAAGGGAACTTTCAGAAAGATATCCATTCATAAAAAAAATAATCCTTTATGGTTCTAAGGCACGTGGAGATTTTGTGGAGGACTCAGACATTGACTTGCTCTTTATAACAGACATTGATGTGCCACGAGCTACTAAATATGAAATTTATGACATTCTGTACAGGTACGAATTAGAAAATAATATTGTATTTTCAGCAGTTTTTGTTAGAGATGAGGACTTCAAAAAAAGAAAGAATCTCTTCCTGATCAATGTAAGAAAGGAAGGTATAGTTTTATGGTCGAAAGACTGAGCAGAAAAGAGGCACGTTTACTTGCCGAGCAGGAACTCCAGAGGGCCATTGAAGAGATCAAAAGCGCTGAAATCCTGAAAGAACACGGTATTCATTTTAAAAGTGTAGTGTCTTCCTACTACTCAGTTTTTCATGCTGCAAAGGCTGCACTTCTACTTAAGGGGGTTACACCAAGAAGCCATGAAGGCGTTGAAAGAATGTTCAGTCTTTACTACGTTAGATCCGGCACAATAGATGTTGATATAAGCAGAATCATTGGAAGACTTATGAAGCTCAGAGAAGAAGCTGATTACTTCCCTGAATCCCCCTTCACGGAAAAGGATTCTGCCGATGCCCTGAAGATGGCGAAACATTTTTTTACAAAAATAAAACCCCTCTTTCAAAAATCCCGATCAAAAAAATAAATCGTCTCCTATCTATTCCTGTTTAACCGGCTTCCTTTCAGCCTCTTCTTTAATTGTGATGACAAACTTATAGATCGTCTTTCCACCACGACCATCCTCTACGGAGATCTCTACGGGAGTGTTCCCCTTAAAGTCATCTGGAACAACCCATTTGAAAAGACCACTCTGTTCATTCAGTTTGGCACCGTCAGGGGCTTTTATAAGCCTGTATACAAGGCTGTCTCCGTCCGGATCAGTGGCTTTAATCTGTTTTGTTACGGTCTTACCATCAAAGTCAAAGCTGTTATCATTTACCACCCTTGGCGGGGTGTTCCTGATATCAATGCTGAGCCTTCTTTCTGAGCTGTAATCCTGTCCATCAAAGGCCCTAACCCTTACCAGGATACTGTCGCCACCCCTGAACTCATAAAACCGTTCACCATCGCCTGCCTCTTCCCCGTTCCTGTACCATTTATACTCCATCTCAACATCATCACCGTCAGGATCAGCCGCCTGCGCTTCTACCCGGAGCACAGGTCTGTCACCATCCACATCCAGTACCAGCTTTGCATCCTTTATGACAGGAGGGGTGTTTTCTGTTTCTGCTACAGGTCCCTTGCCAGGATTTTCCATAGTGCCTGGAGGCTGAACATCCGCACCAGTGGAGTGGACCTTTTCGGTCTGTTTACCAGCGGCATCCTTGTTTTTTTGAACCTGCTCAGCCCTTTCCTTGCTACAGGCTGCAAGCTGAAGAGATATAAAAACAAGGAGTATAAAAAGAAAAAATGTCTTTATTGTTTTCATCTTATATTTATCCTGTTGAGTTTAAACATCCCAACTCAATAAGCATATAACGCTAAAACTTCGGCCGTATCTGAAGGGTCGTTATTATTTATGGTCTTTATAGCGATTGTATAGCCTCGTGGGACAGCCACCTGTCCGCTTTCACTATAAGGAGATACAACACCTCCAACCCTTATATTTTCGCCAAGTCTCGTGTTGCCCTCTACAGTATCAATGATTTTCAGATACACGGTATAATCCCCAAGACTCAGGACCATATCGGGTGAAACAGTGGGATCACTGTTTTCCTCATCAGCACTGCATGACACCCATTGATCTGTGTTATTTTCGTCTCTTTTTCTGTTCTCAAGTTTATCCTCAAAACAGTTCAAATTATTTACAGTGACCTTGCCTGTGGGATCAACACCTTTAAAGGCTATCACCTTGGTGGCTGTTCGTGCAGCCCCTTTAGCAGCAGCAAGGGCACTGGTATAGCGCTTTTCCGTACCTGACAGACTCGTGCTCTGGAGCACCATGTAGATTGTGGCGGTTGCTATTGCCATGGAGACCAGAGCCAGTATCAGGGCAGTTACAAGAGCTATACCTTTTTCGTTCTTTATATAAATCCAGAGCCTGGAACCAGCCATGCTAAAGCTCATCTCTTCCTCCCTTTAAACTCACTTGATCAACTATAAAATAAATATCAAAGATTCCCTATTGGCCGCTTATATTCTCGGGCTTTACAATCAGGGTATATACCTTCCAGCGGTAGAAGCTGTATTCAGGGTCACCAACGAGTGCTGACAGATCCCTGTTACTGCCAAGGCCGAACTCACCAACAGTAACCGTCTGTTGGCCGAAGTTATAATCCATATCCCGTTGTCCTTCTTGGGCAAGTATATAAATTCTTATCTCCTTTAGCCTCTTCCTCAAAAGGGATGCACTGGACAATGTAGCCTGTACTTCAGCTGAAGTTGCATTTTCAGATGAAAGTGACAATAGGGGAGAATCTACCACAGAAGAACCATCTGCATTTGAAAATGTACCTATCACACCGTCTTCATCCATATCAAGACCCAAAATCACCTGAAAATCAGCAACACAATCAATAAGTGGTGAATCATCGGCAAGCTTACCATCCGATTGGTTCACTACCGACTTTCTTAAAACACCTGTACCTGGGGCACAATGGGCAGGTACATTGCTTGTTGATATGTAGTAGTCAGCCCTGTTAAAGGGCATTCTTAACGAGTTGTCTGGCCCTACAGCGAAAAGAAGCACATTTTCTTTAGGCTGGAGGGTAAAGTTCCCTACCGCCTGCCCAAGGGTGGAACCGAAAAGATTATCATTACTGTTCTGGGGTGAATAAGTTAATAACATTCTCTCCACACTACTGGTCTGCACCGGTTTTACCGCGATCACCATTGTATTGTTCTGTATGTCCTCCACAGGATCAGGGCTGTTGCAATCCCCTGACCAGCAGTTCAGATGATCATTTGTACCATCATTCCAGATATAGGTCCACTTCTGTGCCTCATCACTATTTCTCACAACAGTGGACTTGATAACAAGATAATCAGTACCATTAGCACACACATTATTGCCTCCCACTATAGCCCTTGGCGCATTGTTGGGAGCATCATTATAGGTATCAATGGTATGGCCTGTATTACATACCTCTTCCTTAGCAGCCTCATTGTATCCCGTTAAACTATTCCAGTCATCTGTGAAATTATTATTAGTATTAATGTCGTTTACATACCAGGGTAGTCCCAGCCCGGCATGCTCTATGTCCCACCTCAAAAGCTCAAGCCCTATTATCTTCTCCATCTGAGCCTCTGCTACCTTGCTCTGCTGTTTGGAGTTTTTTAGCACTGTAACAAAGCTGTTGGTGGAAAGTGCAAGGGCTACAAGGAGGATAAACATCACCACTATCAGTTCAATAAGGGTAAAACCCCTATTGTTCATCTTTGCTGCCTGTTTTCCCTGTTTTTTTAGATTGTCTGCTACATTCATCATTGTCTCATAGAACTCATTGTATGGGTATAATTAACACCCCTGTACGGCCAGGTTACGCTTAACGTTATTTCTTTTACATTATAATAGGTGCTCACTGTAGCTGAAAGGGAGTAGGTTACCGAAAAGTTTCTGAAGTTTCTTGTAACTTTAGCATTTGCGTACCCTATTGAGCCAAAATCAGATTCTCCCCACGTGCCTGTTGTCAACTTGTCAACAGGTAAAGTGAGCATTCTATTCATAACCTCCTGTGCCACCTTTACCCCCTCGTCCCTGATGACATTTTTCATGTTTGTCATCATGGACATCTCTGTAACCTTGTAAAGCCCAAGCATGGTAATGAGAATGATTGAGAGTGCAAAGAGCACCTCTATGAGGGTAAACCCCTTTTTACCTGTTAACACAGCTTGCACCATTCCACTTCCCCAGTTTAATACGTGTATTCGCTACGTTAATACAATCATACTCAGCATCATTATTCCGGTTAATCCTTATGCGTCCATTCACGTTAGCAAGCCCCTTATGGTCAAAGACTATCCTGCTTGTATTACCACCAAAGTTCCATGTGAGATCATAGATAATCCCACTTTTTGTTAAATCATCAACAGGGGTATCACCAGGATTGTCCACCTGACCATCCTGGTCATTATCAATATATGTGGTATAAGAGTTTGTCGCAAGCTGTATCAGATACTGCTGGTTCCGGTAAAGCGCACGCATCCTTGCAGTGATCAGGTCAGCATAAAGGTCTTTTATCTCCTTCTCTATATTGTACCTCACCATATAGGAATTGTATGCAAGGGCTGCAAGAGAAAGCAGCGCTATGATTATAGCAATGACTATCAACAGTTCCACAAGCGTAAAACCCTTGTTGTTTTTTAAATAATTCATCTTCTTACCCTTTATCATATACCTCATTACCTATAGCCTTCAGCCTTTTTATTTCTCCTTTATGAATATAAAGTTCTCCAACGGATCAGGAGCCCCCAACACTGCAATCCCCTCACCCTGTGGTGGCACACCACTGATAGAAGCTGTTCTTCTATTGTTTTTTGTTGTAAAGACATCCTTTATAGCCACTTCTTTGATCTCCCCAGTGGAGAGTTGAAGCAGGGCCTTGCCTTTAAGGGCAGTGCTAGGTGCCTGGCCACCTGTCCTGTAGTCAACCGCCCAGATATAACTGTTACCACCATATCCACAGAGATCAGATGTAGGGCTGAAGGTGGTAAAGAATACAACCCCTGCAGAAGATGCCACAGGATTGGTAATAACTCTTTCGGCAGAATATCCACTTGGTGCATTGCCTTCACAGGCACTGTTATTGTCAGTTGCAGAACAGTCAAGTTTTACATACCAGCCCTTAAAGGATGAAGAATATGCCTCGCTAACTGTGTAAGTCGTGGTAGTGGCGTCTTTGAGATCGCCTTCATTTACAGTGGTAGTACATGTAGGGCTTATATTATCAGTTGCGGCTGAATAGCAGGGTTCTTTTACCCCGTAGAGACGACGTCTGCCATCTGGATCATCAGTTTTGTAGAAATACCTGCCAGTTCCAAAGAACAGCCACAGTGTGTGTTGCTTTTTACTCCTTGCGTAGGCAACAGAAGTCGTGACAGGACCTGCGTCAAATTCAATGAACTTGCTCCACTTCCAGTCATTCGGATCAATAGATGGTTTGGTTTTACTATTTGAACCACTGGTGGCAAGCCTTATGATACCTCCTCCTGTCCATGATGCATTGTTCCCGCTACCCACCTTTTTCACATAACTGATGTACATTACATCATCCTGGTAATCATCATCAAGGTCAATAGTTTGATAATACTGTGAGCCAGCAAATGCATTCTGTATGCCTGTATCAATTGTTCTCAGCAGTGTTCCTGTCTTGAGATCAAGTATAAAGAGTTTCAGGTTCTGGTCTGATTTTCCCTTGAATTCATTGTTAGCTGTGTCTATTGGCCCTGTGGGCCCCGAAGGAAGGACAACAAACCAGCGGCCGTTCTTCGTGTTGTCAGGTGAGCCACCTGTTGTTTTTGGACTGACCTTGACCACCACAGGTCCTGCAGTGGAAAATCCAAGACCGGGATCAGAGAATTCCCATAACAGTTTGGGATTCTTCTGGTCAGTTATATCAAGGGCAAAATATGAAGAATAACCCACATTACTGGTGGGAGTCTTTACACAGTCAGTACAGGTGGACGAGATATCCCTGCAAGCTCCTCCGAGCCTCATGCTCCCGATAAGTATGGTTCTCCATGTATCTGTTGTTTTTTTGCAATCCCAGTAGTTCGTCTCAGAGCATCCTGTGGTGCCAATGCTTGCATCAAACAGGAAGGGTGAGGCATCCACATAGTAGAGATGACAGTAGTCCGGTTCTTTGAGATACTTCAGGTAGGGCAGGGCATTCTTCGGAATAAATGCCCAGACCTCATCCCCAGGGCTGATACCATCAGATGTGTCAGGGTCTGTAATCTTTGCCTTTTTTTCTGGATTATCAAGGTCATGGATCATCTCCAGCTTTCCAAGATAAAAGGCATGTAGCATCCCGTCGTTTGCTCCCACATAGACCATGCCCCTGTCAGTATAGATTTTTGTTGTCTTTGGGCTACCGTCTGACTTAAGGTCATTCACATAATCATAGTATGTATTGTCATTGTACCTCTTGTAATAATTGTTCAGTGAAATCCATGACTGTATCCTTGGAGTTGAATGAACTATGTCACCAAGTTTCCATGTGTTTGTAACAGAATTTATCGTTGCCGTTCTGCTCCTCAGGGATGTGCATGTCTCCCCTGCGGGACAGTCAGAATCAGTGGTGCAGACAGTTGTGGTTGTTGTGGAGCAGACTTTCAGGTCCTCGCCTCTGACATATCTTATGATTATATTTGCCTCATCAGTGCCAGAGGCATTCAAGAGACTCTCAAATGTTGGGTTACTCGTTGTCATCACCTCAAAGCTGTCAAGCGTGGAGTCATCATCAAGGTTTGTATATATCGTTCTGTCTGAAGGGGATTTCTGGAAGAGTTTCTCTCCTGCCTCCCAGAGGTTTTTAAGCTCTTCAAAATCCACAGTAGGTTTTGTGTTATCACAGTCTCCATCGCCATCACTGTCTTCACAGAGTGATGCCCTTGTCTTTCCAGCAGCATTATCAAAGTAAATACTTGTTATATAATCCTGTTTGAGGTTGAGTTTGGAATCACTGATTGTATCCTCTCTTATGCTGCTCAGGTCAAAGAAGGGGTCAATGTAGTACCAGAGGTTCTGAAGCCTTCCTGTCCAGGAAAGCTCTGTCTGAACTGTGGACCCGTAGGTCTTCTTCGGATAAAACACAGCCTGTAGCAGATTCGCACCCTGTCCTTCACCTGAGGCAAGCACTGAAACAGCAGTACCAGAGGAGGCACGTTTGAGGATATTCTCAATAGCAGCCCTTAGCTGCTGTACAAGCTCACTTCCAGAGTCTGCACTGAAATAGGTATCGGGCATACCATCTGCGTCATAATCCCATTCCCTGCACATCTCATCCCACTGGTCTGACGGATTACATGGATTCAGGGGCAGCAGATTACTGGTATCTCTGCTGTTTGACTGCGGATAATTGGTCCTGTTATAAGGCCATGTGTTACTGTCAAAATCATCAAAGGCACCATACATTGCAATCTGCTGCATTGCTGTACGGCCTCCGGCTGCTGAAGCACCAAATGCCTCAAAGAGGGTATAGTGAATTAATGACTGCTTGCCTGTAATATCTGGCCTTATATCGTCTACATGGCTCTCCCTGACCTCATCAATGGGGTCTCCACCGGTGTTCCATTCACCATCTGAAAGGGTAAAGAGAAAACTCTTTCTGCAGGCAACAGCAGTGCCATTATCATACCATGGATCTTTGCTTGAACCCTGTCCCTGAATAAAGGCATTGTTGCTGGAGTTGCAGCTTGTATTAGAATAGTTATCATTCTGCGTGAAATAATCAATCGCCTCCTGGATGGCGTATGCTGTAGGTGTTGCACTTGAAGGGTCAATATTCTGGATCTGATTTATCAGGGCGCTCAGGTCAGCACCATCCACACCCACCCTGATACGGGCACAGGAACCACTGAAGGTCATCAAGCCAATCCTTGGTGCATCGCTGTCATAGCTACAATCACCATCCTTGTCTGCCACCTCCAGGATCACACCTTCTGTCCTCTTGCCCTCCGGCACATCCACACGGACATAGGCATTGGAGAGTGAGCCCACAGGACAACCACCTGAACTCTGACAGTATACAAACTCATCATAAACACCCGTATCTGATGTACTTGCATCATATGATGCCACATCCAGTCCTATCAGCACAGGATCTGTCATGGTAACAGTAACATTACCCCTGTAATTCCAGTTAGTACCGTCCGTTGAATAATAGGCATAAAAGGTATCCCCCTGTCTAACAAGCCTCAGCCATACCGGATTGGTGTTGCCTAAATTAACATAACCGGCAAAGGTATCTGTCAAGCCTCCATCGGTAAGTCTCCTCGCAAACTGGAGTGTCCAGCCTGTCCCGGATTGATAAGTAACATTGGCCATCACATGTCTGCTATCCGTTGCAGTTGACTGCCTTACCATAAGACCCGCCTTTGCCCATGTTTGTCCGGAAAGAGCCCCTGGAGGGTTTATAACCCTTACTCTGATATCAAAGTCACCGCTCACAGACTGGTATACATAGGTGAATTCATCTGTATCACTCCATATCTGCTGACCATTTGTTTGAACCGAGAGATTCCCCCCGCTTTCCGTGATCGTACTTGTCACAGAGGGTGACTGGCTTCCTATGTCTGCCACAGTCCATTTTGAATCAAAGGAGGCATCATTGAAGTCATCTGAATACACTGTATCCGGTGTACACTGGCTTGGCCCACTACCATAGGTGCTTATGGTTATGCGATGAGAAAGCCCCGAGGGACTCTGAACCTGAAAGGAACATCCCAGATTTGAATCATACACTGTCCAGTCACTGCCCTCTCCGTACAGGGTGTTTATGTTACACTGGTTTGAGGATGCCTTTCCACCTATCAATGCCATTCTCATTACATCCACCCTTGACATAGTTGCCCAGTTGAGGAGATTTCCTGAGATACAGTCAGGGCTTCCGATCCTGTCTGTATCTGTACAGGTATCATTTACAAAGAACTTGTTGCTCTGGTACTTGTAATACTTGTCTGACTTGAAATAACCGTAGTAATCTGTATTTGGATCATAGGTCTCATTCAGTGAATTACAGGTGTAACTCTCACAACTCAGATAGGCAGGCCATTGCATACTGCCGGAGAAGTCAAGGTTCAGCATAATGTTGGGAGCCAGGGTGGTCATGATAAAGGGGGGTTTTACACAATAGTCATTCATTGTCTGGCTTCTACCTGTCACAGGCATTATAAGCACAATAACAAATGCTAAAATATATTTCCATATTCCCTTCATATGCACTCCTTAACTCTTGAATTTGAGGATCTTCACTTTACGCACACAGTCCTCTCTATTGCTGTAGAATGCCTTTACCTCAGCGGCCTCTTTGAGCAACCTCATCTTAATAGCCTGGCCATTTTCATTAAAAACCTTCACCCTTCTGCAGAGAGGATACTCCTCCTCATTTATTACCATAATAGAGCCTTTTTGCCAGGTTACACCACCAACCACCACCTCATCACCGGGCAAAACCGTATCTGCACCCTCTTCAATATATTTCCCTTCCTCCTGAGCATATGCATTTATCTTATATACAGAGAACAGAAAACCAACCAGGCAAATGATAACTATTAAAGCAAGTCTGCTATAAATACTATCTCCTCTCATTTCAAATACCTCCTCATGGATACTAACCCATATAGTTCAGCCATATAACCCTCACAACACTGAAAATGATAGCAATATTAATGCCACCTTTCTTTCCCACCTCAGGGCTTGCAAGTAGTGCTCTCCTGATAAAATATCTATGTAACATGTTTCACATCTTGGGTATTTAGCTTCTTAATAAAGATCAGGACAGACTTGCTCCTATAGGGTAATTCATGGTCATTAAAAGAACAAGTGGATTACCCGATCAAGCCTGTCCCCGAGGACCTTAATCGGGGGTCGGGTAATGACAACTAATGTATAATGTATTCCTCGGTCAATCATGACCTATAGCTCGGCCATGAGGTTGGACAATGGCAGGAAAGGTAAAACCTGAAGATTTTAAATTTCAGAGTACATTGAAACTATACCTCAAAGGACCATACAATCTCAACACCTTTGTTGCGGGCATACTCCTCAGTCTCAGGTCTGGCAGAATAGGTCACTATGAAGAGAAACCTCTCGCCACTTATGACTTTGGCAGAATATGGTGAAGTCTGATGCCACCTGACTGATGCCTGAGACCGGTGTAACCAGGTACTGTCACGGGGCAAGCGAGCATGTCCACGGGTTCTTTATTTTTGCCTAATTTCTCATTGAATTTGTATAATCTTATTGAACTATTACATCCAGGAGGTTTCAGATGGAGACAAAGATAATGCTTTCCGAAAGGGACATCCCGAAGAAATGGTACAACATAATGGCAGACATGCCAAACCTTCCCAGACCTCCGCTTCATCCTGCCACAAAGGAACCCGTAGGGCCTGATGATCTTTCAGCCATATTCCCCATGAGCCTGATCGAGCAGGAGGTTACACAGGAGCGCTGGATTGAAATCCCGGAGGATGTTCTAAAGGTATACACCCTATGGAGGCCTTCGCCCATGTACAGGGCATACAGGCTGGAGGAGGCCCTTGGCACCCCGGCAAAGATCTACTACAAGTATGAAGGGGTGAGTCCTGCAGGTAGCCACAAGCCAAACACATCGGTACCACAGGCCTATTACAACAGGGAGGCCGGGATCAGAAGGATTGCCACTGAGACAGGTGCAGGCCAGTGGGGCTCTGCACTGTGCTTTGCTGGAAGCCTCTACGGAATAGATGTAACTGTCTATATGGTAAAGGTCAGTTACAACCAGAAACCATATCGCAGGATTGCCATGGAGACATGGGGTGGCACCGTATATGCCAGCCCAACCGACAGGACAGAGGCGGGAAGGAAGATCCTTGAGGCTGACCCTGACAACCCTGGAAGCCTTGGCATAGCCATCTCTGAGGCAGTTGAGGACGCTGCCACCCATGATGACACAAACTATGCCCTTGGTTCTGTTCTCAATCACGTACTTTTACATCAGACCGTCATAGGCCTTGAGGCGCAGAAGCAGTTTGAACAGATTGGTGATTACCCTGATATTATTATAGGATGCTGTGGTGGGGGGAGCAACCTTGCTGGTGTGAGTTTTCCTTTCCTGAGGGACAAGATAAACGGTAAAGAACTTCGGGTGATTGCTGTAGAACCTGCATCATGCCCTACACTTACAAAGGGTGAGTTCAGATATGACTTTGGTGATACAGCAGGCCTTACACCACTGCTTATGATGTATACACTGGGACATGACTTTGTCCCCCCGGGTATTCATGCAGGAGGCCTGCGTTATCATGCTGATGCACCACTTGTATGTCAGCTATACCATGATGGTCTCATAGAGGCAAAGGCCTATCCTCAGACAACGGTCTTTGAGGCTGCCATACAGTTTTCACGCACAGAGGGGATCATCCCGGCCCCTGAAAGTGCCCATGCAGTCAGGGCAGCCATAGATGAGGCACTTGTTGCCAGAGAGGAGGGTAAGGAAAAGACGATCCTCTTTAATCTCAGCGGACATGGATATCTTGACCTTCAGGCCTACGCTGACTATCTGGAAGGCAAACTTGTGGATTATGAGTACCCTGAGGAGAAGATAAAGGAGGCACTTTCAAGGCTGCCTGTAATATAGAAAATCACACCTACGAGGTGTGATTAGATGCTGGTCTGAAATATTGCTTCAATATCAAGCCTGAATCCATCAAGAAGTAGAGATTCAATTTCCCCTGTTACTTCTGACTTAGATGATATTGAAAAGCTTCCCTTGGCATTTGAATAAATCTCTACTGACCTCATTTCTGGATCAACAATCCAGTACTCCCTCACCCCGCTTCTTTCATATACTCTGAACTTCTCTTTTAAATCATACCCTGCTGTTGATGGAGAGAGTATCTCAATTACAAGGTCAGGGGCTCCGTATATTCCGTCCTCTTTAATAATGTGCTGCCGATCCCTGGCGATATATATGATATCAGGCTGGAAGGCATTCTCACTGTCAAGATAGACATCAATAGGTGAAACTAACACAATCCCCATGTCTTTTTCATCACAATAATCAGATAAGTGTCTAAAGATCCTTCCCAGGATTATCTGATGTTTTGGATTTGGTGCTGGTGTTATGACAAGTTCTCCCTCAATGAGCTGATATGGTGCCCCTTCTGGCAAGATTTTATAATAATTTATGTTGAGCCTCTTTTCTTTAGCTAAAGGCATAAGACCTCCTTTTCCATTATATCATATCTCACAAATTTGCAGACAAAACCCTGGCATTATGCCGAACTTGTTTTGGCATCTCCAAAAAGCTTAGAGTGGTCAATAAGTGGTAAGGAGGATCAGATGCCCTTTTTTATCCCTGAACTCTCGGTGGTTTAAATTAAAATTGAGCTATATATTTATGTACTCCTGCCAGTAAAGAAAGAGCTCCCTTGTAGCAAAGAGGTCTCTAACGCAATAGCGGGCAATCTCCTCAAACCTGCCTGCATCAAAAAGCTCCTTCACATCCTTGCCGGAGACTCCTTCTTCCTTGGGGCTCTTTATTCCAAAGGCCCTGCACCACATATCAAGACTGAACCTCCTGCGGGAGGCCCCAAAGAAGGTCAACTGGTCAAGCAGGTCAATGTGGTTTCCATTGTATCGGTTTGGCATGAGTTGACGTGTTGGCTTTATCCTGTGGATGGCAGAACGTATCATAATAAATGGACAATCAAACCCCCTGCCATTGAATGTTATGAACTGGTCATACTCCTTGATCTTCTGCCAGAAGTTCTCAAGTATGGCCCTTTCGGTTCCAGCCTCATACCTTACCCCATCCTCTTCAAAGGGAGCTATCAACTGGCCGGGTGCCTGGAAGTAGACCGAGCCCTGGAGGGTATCCGGCTCAAGCATACCAATAGCAACAATCTCACCTGTTATGGGATAGAGCCCGAGGTCATTCTTTACCTTTTCTATCTCCTCATCCGTCTCAGCGTATCTGAGAAGATACTCCTGCTGAGAGAGGTCAAGTCTGTCAAAATCCATTCCGATTGTCTCTATATCAAAGATTATCCTTTTCATACTCACATTCTGTCTTTAGACCTTTTCTTTGAATATCCGCCAGCTTTTCAGAAGGTCTATCGCCCTCTGCAGCTGTGTATCCTCTGATTCATCAACCTTTACTGGAACAATCTCCTTCTTTTTTTCCTTCTTGCTATCAACCTCCGGGGCCTGTTCATTCGGAAGGTGACGTTCCAGATCTTTCTCCCTGATGGCAATGTGCCCCTTACCATCCTTTGGTTTTAACTCCACTACAATATCAGGCTCAATGCCCGTGTTCTGGATGGATATGCCTTTTGGTGTATAATACTTCGCCGTGGTGATCCTGAGACCAGAGCCATCACTGAGGGGGATCACACTCTGTACAGAACCCTTTCCGAATGTTGTAACGCCAAGAATGACACCTCTCTTCCAGTCCTTCAGCGCACCCGCCACAATCTCTGAAGCTGATGCACTTCCCTGATTAACAAGGACGATCACGGACCAGTTGTAATGCTTCCTTTTACCCCTTGTCCTGTACTCTGTCTTCTCACCGCTTCTTCCCTTGATATAAACAACCAGCTTGCCAGGTGGCAGGAACTGGTCAGCCACATCAATTGCGCTTGAAAGAAGCCCTCCAGGGTTGTTTCTGAGGTCAAGTATGAGGGAATCTATACCCTTTTTATCAAGGTCTTTGAGGGCCTTTTCAAGGTCAGCAGCGGTGTTCTGCTGGAACTGTTTTATCTTGACGTAGCCTATCCTGTCATCTATGAGCTTGTATTTAACACTCTTGAGCTTGATTATATCCCTTACAATGGTAAAATCCTTTGTCTCCTTCCATCCCTTTCTGTATATAGTGAGGGTCACCTTGGTTCCTTTCGGGCCTCTCATCTTGTTCACTGCCTCAAAGAGGCTCATATCCTTTGTGGGCTCACCGTCAACCTTTATTATCCTGTCACCCGCCTTGAGACCTGCACGCCATGCCGGGGTGTCCTCAATGGGCGCAATAACAGTCAAGACACCATCCTTGATGGCAATCTGGATTCCAAGACCACCAAACTCCCCTGTGGTGTCAATCTTCATCTCCTTGTAAGCCTCTGGAGGCATAAAGCCTGAATGGGGATCCAGGCTTCTCATCATGCCCCTGATGGCACCGTATATGAGGTCCTTTGTCTTGACCTCCTCAACATAGTTCTTCTGCACAATATCAAGCACCTCTGTGAAGAGTTTGAGTTGTTCATAATCTGATGAATCGGCATCTGCAATATTAAGTGGGAGCTGTGTGGCGGAAATAAACACAAAGAGCGTAATTGCAACCGAAACCCATAGGGCAATAAGGATTTTTATTTTTCTCATCTTCTATGGCCTCCTTAACCTTTTTTTCTCTTTAACCAGTGCAGGGGATTGAGGGGCTTGCCTTTGTAACGCACCTCAAAGTAAAGGGCTGGGGCACTGAGTGTGCCAGATTCACCAACTCTTCCTATCTCATCCCCTTTATTTATTATATCTCCTTTGGACAAAAAAATCTCGCTCAGGTTTGCATAGACAGTATAGTATCCCTCACCATGATTCACTATTACCACCTTACCATACCCCTTGAACCAGTCTGCAAAGACCACCTTGCCCGGGTAAACAGACCTGACAATATCACCTTCTTTTGCCCTTATATGTATGCCATTCCTGAAAACAGGGGTCTTGAATTTAGGATCCCTGTAGCTACCATAGGGCAGGGCGAGTCTGCCCTCCACAGGCCAGGGGAGCCTCCTTTTCATCTTTGAGAACCCCTTGAGGGCATATCTTGCCTTCTCCGCCTCCTCTATCATCTTACGAAGCTTCCTTGCCGATGCCTTGAGTTCTGAAATCATGTTCTTGTAGAGTTCCCTTTCACGTTTGACCTTTGCAAGGAGCATCCTCTTGCGGTGCTTGCTCTTGCGCAGCACCTTCTCCCGTCTGACAAGTTCCCTTTTCTGTTCGTTCAGTTTCTTTAACAACAGGGACATCTCTTCTTCTTTCTTTTCCAGACCACGGAGATTGTCATTATAGTCGCTCAGCAGAGAGTACTCATACTCTGCCATCTGTTTCAGGTACCTTAGCTGTCTCAGGAACTGGGAAAGGTTATCCGCATTGGCAAGCAGTATTATTGACTCCATCAAGGTATTGGAACTGGCTGATTTGCTGAATCTGTTAGAAAATACAAAAGGGCTGTTCCCATATTTCTGGATTGCCTGGATCTTCCTTATAAGATATCTCCTCTGTAGCCCGATACGTCCTGTCAGTTTTTTTATCTCCTTTTTCAGAAGGGCTATCTTCTTTCTTGTACTGGTTATACGTCTTCTCTGTTCCCTGATCTCCCTTTTTGTTACATCAAGTTTCCTGCTTACCTTCTCAAGCTCTGATAGTATGGATAGTTCCCTCCTCTTTGCCTTTTTAATCGCCTCTGCATGCTCTTTTATCCTTTCCTTGACGTCTCTGTATTTCTTCTTTATGCTTTTGACACTGGTTGCAGTGGCATTAAAGGAAGGGGTTAGAGAAAAAATGAAGAACACCAGAACTATGAATAGCCCTCTACGCATCCTGATACTTCAACCTGCCAAGTGCTATTGTTGAGCCAGCCGCCCCAAGGGCCAAACCGACAACAGGTAACACCGCTACAAAGGGCATGGGAAGTTTCAGGTAAGCCAGAAAAGGCACAGGATTATTATAACCCTTCAGTATAAAGACAAAACCAAAAATCGCTGCTGAAGCAAGACATCCTCCCAGGGCACCAAGGACAGAGCCTTCAATTATAAAGGGTGATCTGATAAAACCCTTTGTGGCTCCAAGGAGCTTGTATATCTCTATCTCCTCGTTTCTCCGGTAAAATAGAATCTTAACCGTGCTGTAAGATACAAATACTACAGACAAGGAAAAGAGCAGAATGATACCAAGCCCCAAGAGCCTGAAGCCTCTTGATAACTTCTCAATGGACTCAAATAGCCTGGCTGCGTATATCACATCATCCACCCTGCTCATGCCCTTGATCCTGTCAATCAATTCCATGACCTTGTTCTTGTCAAACTCTGAACTCTTTATCCTTACCACAACTGATGGAAAAAGGGGATTCTCATCTATGCCTTCAAGTATATAGGCTGCATCCTTCAGTGACCTCCTCAACTCCTTCAGTGCATCCTCTTTGGAGATGTATCTGTAATCCTTGACAATGGGGGATCTTTTCAGATACTTGATAAGCCCTTTTATATCCCTGTCAGTAGCCTTGTTTGAGAGAAAGACGTTTATTGTAAACCTCTCGGGCATATGGGATGCGATCTTTTCAACATTATACAGGGAAAAGACTACAACACCAAGGATAAACAACCCTGTGGCAATTGTAATTACCGAGAGCAGATTAATCCATCTGTCATGCCACAGGCTCTTCAGTGCAAGCCTCAAGGAATACATTTATCACGCCCTTTCATCACGTACAAGGTTTCCGTTATCCAGTTTCAGGACCCTCAAACCCGTGTTCTTCACAAGCTCCATGTTGTGGGTTGCAAATATGATGGTTGTACCTTTGGCATTGATCTCCCTGAATATCCTCATTATGCCAGCAGTGTTATCAACATCAAGATTACCTGTTGGCTCATCAGCGATCAGCACCGTGGGCTCACCCACGATGGCCCTTGCAATGGTTACACGCTGCTGTTCTCCACCTGAAAGGGCAGAGGGAAAGCTCTCGGTCTTGTGTCTCAGGTTGACCAGCTTCAGTGCCTCATGGACACGGGATTTAATCTCGCTCTCCTTAACACCTCGTATTCTCAGGGCTATCGCAATATTATCATACACGTTTTTATTTGGTAGAAGCTTGAAGTCCTGAAAAACAATTCCTATGTTTCTTCTTACAAAGGGAATAGCCTTCTCCTTCAACGAGAGGGTTTCCCATCCTGCTATGGAGATACTTCCCTCATCAGGCTTCTCCGCAAGATAGATCAGCTTAAGAAGGGTGCTCTTGCCTGCACCACTTGGACCGGTCACAAATGTAAACTCCCCCTTTTCAATACTGAAGGATACCTTTCTGAGGGCGGTTATGTTTTCGTAGACCTTTGTTACCTCATTGAATTTTATCATGGCACTATAGTCTTCAACTTTGATATTATAAATTATTACACCCTCTTTTTCAAAGAAGTGACAGGGAGGTTCATACCGGAGCTGTGACAATGGATGAACTGGATAAGAAGACGCAGAGGAGGCTCATCTCTTATGCTGATGCCCTGAACAGGGCAGCCCCTGGCAATATTATCAGTATTATTGCCTACGGCGACGTAACACTGTCCCGGCCTGCGGGGATTCAAACTCTCATTGTAGTAGAAAGGATCGGTTCTGAATTCCTCCTTCAGTATTCAAGACTGAAAAGGAGATTTCCAGGATTTGCCCCTCCCCTTTTCTTTACCCTTGATATACTCCGCTCATCAGGAGATGTCTTTCCCGTTGAGATACTCAATATAAAGGATTCCTATGTTGTAGTCTATGGCGAGGATGTACTTCAGGAGATAAAGGTAAGACTGGAGGACCTCCGTACCGAGGTTGAACAGCAGGTTAAAAGACAGTTCCTGAAGCTCCTTGATGAATTCCTCTACTCACTGGAGAGGAAGGCAGACCTTGAGCAACTCCTTACGAGCTCGCTTATCGCATTTGTTCCCCTCTTCAGGAATATACTGAGGCTTATCAAGAAGGAGTGTCCTGTTGAGGGCACATTGTTCAAGGAGTTCTGTGAGGAGCTGGGGCTGAACGACAGTGTTTTTTTCAAGATCTGGGATATCAAAATGGGAAGGAAAAGATTTACAAAGAAGGAACTCCTCAATATCTTTGATAGTTATACTGGGGAGATAGAAAAACTTATAGCCAGGCTTGAGAGCCTCAATTCAGCAAGAGGTTACTGCATACCATAGCCTAAACCAGATCCTTCCTCAGCCTGCCTGCCTTTAAAAGTACAACTCTTTTGCCGTCCTTCATATGAAGCGTGACGGTGGGATGGAAAAATACAAAGTCCTGATGAAAGGGTGTGCTGATTCTGCCACCAAAGGAGCTGTTGTCGCCAAGGGCTATATGAATCGTACCCAGTATCTTTTCTGATTCCAGGATATTGTCAGGCCTGCTCGCCCTGTCATTTGTGCCTATGCCAACCTCGGCAATGTTTGCATTTTCAGGCCTCTCCGAAAGTTTTTCTTTCAGGACCCCAGCAAAGGGTTCTTTGCCATCAATACTGACAACCAGGCCATCCTTAACTGTCAGGTAGATTCTGGATTCAAGTTTCCTTGTGGGAGCCCACTCAAGAACCATTGTTCCACGGGCTGAACCCTCAAGGGGTGCAAAAAAGACCTCTCCTGCAGGCAGGTTTCCGAAAGAACCGGGCCTCCTCAGATTTCCAGAATCAGCCCGTGCCCTTCTGCCTTTCTTTGAGAGCCTTATCTCTGTACCATTGCCCGTTCTGATACTAACCTCTGTAGCCATGTTAACAATCTGCTGTATCTTCCTCGTTCTCTTCTGGAGGGCCTTCCAGTCAACAGACATGGGACCTTCAAACATCTCCACATCAAAAAGTGGCATACTTGCATACCTTGCCTTACATACCCTTGTCAGCAGGTCCCTGAATCTTGTATGGCTGGTTGAATAGTAAGACAGGGCTATAACCGCATCCACTGCCCTGTCCCTGTTCCTCCTGACAATCTCTTCAATCTCTTTAAGCATCTCTGGTGAGATGCGCTTGTTAATGAGCCTCTTAAGCAATCCCTTCCTGTTCAACTGTGCGATCGTTCCGTCACCAAAGGCAAGCCTCCATAGCTTCTCCGGTGGTTCCTTACCATGTCCACCCCTTGAGGTATAGATACAGGATAGTATCTCCTTGCAAAAGGCACGGCCTGTTTCTTCTACAAGCATCAGGATGTCCTTCAGTGCAGACCATTTCCTTATTTCATCATCCGAGAGGGTATCTTTTTTTGTCGGTCGGTCAGTAAAGACCAGCACCCTTTCATTGCTTTTTACTGCAAGGTTTGTCTTGTATATCTCCCTGATAGCAGCTGTGAGCATATTTACCCCCCTTTCTTTCTCTGGCACTGTCTGCATATACCGTAGAGATACATCTTGTGTCCCGTCAGCTTGAAGCCATGCTTCCTGGCAAGCCTCTCCTGGAGTTTCTCTATATCCTCATCCACCACCTCAACCTCTTTGTTACATTCTGTGCATATAAGATGATCATGGTGTTCTCTTCCGATATGGGACTCGTAACGGGCAACGCCATCTCCGAACTCCACAGCCCTTGCAATGCCTGACTCGGAAAGGAGCTTTAACATCCTGTAAACCGTTGCCTGGCCGATGGAGGGGTCTCTCTTTTTCACCAGGTCGTAGAGTTCTTCTGCAGAGATATGACCCTGTTTCTTCAAGAAGATGTCAAGTATAAGAGCACGCTGGGGTGTCATCCGCAGGTTTTTCTTCGTTATGAAATCATTGAAAAGCTCGGCAGCCTTCTTCACATCTCCCTCTCTATAATGATTATCATTTTCATATTATATAATAACAACCACCACCTGTCAAGAAAAATACAACAATCCAAGATTGCGATAAAAACTTTTCAGTTAGAGCCGTTTCTGAAAAAAACCTTTGCGTGGATAACCAACAGTGGGAAAACCATCAGGACAAGGTAAAAACACACTGATATGAAAATGGCCGAAGAGGAAGTATCTGGACCAAGAATTTATGTAAACAGTCTGTAGGAGGGAACTGCCCAAATAGAAGGTTCAGCAATTTTTCTTATCT
This sequence comes from Nitrospirota bacterium, assembly GCA_011321725.1. Taxonomy (GTDB): domain Bacteria; phylum Nitrospirota; class Thermodesulfovibrionia; order Thermodesulfovibrionales; family JdFR-85; genus JAADHP01. The sequence continues at coordinate 32,857 of DROX01000194.1, forward strand.
CATCCCCTCTGTATATTACTATCCCTCCAAGCCACTCCGTGCCTATCCTTTTTGCAATCTCCTTCATTGCCCTTATGTCACCTGATGCGAGGGTCTTTCGTGCCTTTATTTCCATGCCTATAAGTCCACCTCCCGTCTGTAATATTATGTCAAGCTCAAGGCCAGAACGGGTGCGATAAAAATAGGGTTCTGCATCTTTCTGAGCAGTCTTTAACCACTTAATAATCTCACCCACAACCATGGTCTCATATATTTCACCACTAATTGTATCTCTGTATCCACTTAAGTGTCTTAGCAATCCTACATCAATCCAGTAAAGTTTTGGACTCTTAATCACAGTGCTGGTTATATTTCTGTAATATGGCTTCAAAAGAATCACCTGATAAGAAATCTTTAAGTATTCAATATATCTTCTTGCAGTATCCACACTTATTCCTGCATCTCTTGCAATTTCAGAGTAATTAAGTAGCTTTGCTGACCTCAAAGCAGAGAGCCTCTGAAATTCTCTAAAAGGCAAGAGATCATCAAGTCTTGCCAGGTCGGAAAGATCACATTCAAGATAGGTATATCCATAATCTCTCAGCCATTTCCACCTTTCATTGTCTGACAGGTTTAAAAGAGCAGGCATCCCTCCCCAATTCAATAAATACCGCTCTGCCTCTTTCCTCAATACCGCCTCTTTACCCAACAGCACAGAAGGAACATCCCTTAAGACCTTATCAATCGTTACACCATCAAATAGCCTGTCAAACAAGGGTGGACTTGTCGTCTTTTCATCAATACTATAAAGAAGCTCACACATCATTAATGGCCATAGTTCGTATATGGATACCCTGCCCGCAAGGGTCTCCCTTATCTTCTTCAAAAGAAGTATCTGACTTGAGCCAAGTATTACCTGAAATGATATATCACCTTCGTCATAGGCATACTTTATCTTCTCAAATACTACTGGTAATTTTTGTGCTTCATCAATCACCGCATCTCCCACATCTTTATACCACAACTCTGTAGGGATCAATCTTATGGCATCTCTGTTTTCAGGGGCGTCAAGATTGATGTATCTCAGGCGAGCATACCTCCTACGGGCAAGGGTAGTCTTGCCCGTCTGCCTGGCCCCAGTAATAAGGACAAGTCTTTTTTTCTTTTTTGAATACCGGGGCAGAAAGTCATTTAAAAAACGATATTTATATAATTTTTCGCTCATTATCGTAAATTTTACAGTAAATTATCGCTTACTGTCAATCTTTTGCTTTAGTTACACTTACGACGTGTAACCAAGGGTAGGGGATTAGATTTTTAATCCAGCCTGGCGAGCAAGTCCACGTAGCCGTGTCCACGGAGATATCTCCAGTTTTCGCCCAGTGCTTGACAAAAAAATGGACAATAAGGATAATTGATAGTATCATGAATGTTGAAAAAGGCAAACTCCTTCGTCAGATCCCCTCTGTGGATGAGGTGTTAAAGAGTCCTGAAGGCAGGAAGTGGCTTGAAAGCTATCCCAGGATTTTTGTCCTGAAGGGTATCCGTGAGGGTATCTCACGATTCAGGAATGAGATACTGAAAGGTGAAAGAGGGGGCTTCTCATCCGAGGAGCTTTACCTGCAGATAGAGAGATCAATAAAAGGATACTCTTCACTGAGCCTGAAACCCCTCATAAATGCCACCGGTGTGGTAATCCATACCAATCTTGGCAGGGCCCCACTTCATAAAGGTGCCATAGAAAACATGGTAAAGATATCCGGAGGATATTCAA
>DROX01000195.1 GCA_011321725.1 Nitrospirota bacterium
CAGTCATCAGTCAGAAGTCAGGAGAGTTTTAGAAGACTTAATTCCACTTCTGACTCTTGACTCCTGACTTTTGACTCCCTGTGGGGTTACACCCCTCTTCCACGCATCCGCCTGTGCCTGAAGAGAGGAAAATCCTTCTTCAGACTAATCTATTTAAGCAGATCATGTTTTTAAATGTCAAATAGAAGAATCGGGATTTTCTGCAATCTTTAACAGGGCATTCACTATGGCAACTGCTACAGGGGTTCCACCCTTTCTGGAAAGGTTTGTTATGAAGGGGTAGGGCTGCATGGACAGGATGACCTTGGACTCAAGGGCCTTTACAAATCCCACAGGCACCCCGATTATCAGGGGTGTATCATGTCCTTTGTTCTCTGAAAATATATCTATAACGCGAAGCAGGGCTGTTGGTGCATTCCCGATAGCAATAATCCCTGTATTACTGTTTTCCTTTATTGCCCTTTCAATGGCAATCTCTGATCTTGTCTCATGAGCACCGGCTTTGAGATTGTCATAGAGGCTGAGTCCGCAGATTGCCCTGATACCGAACCGCTCAAGGAGTCTTCTGTTTATCCCTGTCTTCACCATCTCAATGTCCGTTAATATGTCCCTGCCGGCTTTTATCATTTTCAGGGCATGCTGGATTGCCCGGGGATGAAATGTAAGGGTCTTTATGAATTCAAAATCTCCGGTGGCATGGACCACCCTTGTGACAATGGCCTTCTTTTCTGCCGGAGCATATCCCAGCATCTGTCCGTCAGGGTCACTGACTATGAGTTCAAAGCTTCTCTGCTCTATCTCATCAGGCGACAGAGGATTTCTTTTCAGATGTTGGATGATCTCTTTTGAGTAATCCTGTAGTAGGGATATCTCTTTTCCTCCTGTATGATCTCTGAGCTGTTTAGTGATATTGTCAATGATGTGCCTGTCAATGAGTACGGGACAGATGTATAACCGCCCAGCAGTATGGCTGTCAGAGATTTCAATGATTTTGTCCGCAATCTTTCGGGTATCACCATCTACAGGTAATGTATGGACGGGATGGCAGACCCTGAAGGGTAGAAGATGGGGCAGTGTTTTAATGATATTGCCGAGGTTGATCTCTGCCATCTTATGGGGATAAATTACAACAAGACAGTTTTCCATATTCACCTCATAAGGTTTTTATTTATTGCACTAATAAACTCCTCTGGGTTGCTTCCAAAATGAAGATGTACATAACTGCCCAGGGTGTTAAGATATCTGTATCCTTCCATCTTAACAAACCCCTTCTCTTTATCAAAAACCCTGTAAATGGTTTTTATGCCTCTCTTCTCCATTTTTCCTGAATAATCATCTTCAATAATCTCCGAGTAGTGGAACTCATGCCCCCTGTATCTGGTATCTCTTTTTCCGAAGAATATGTCATCCTCTAACATAACCTCCCGGTAACCAAGATAGGCCCTCCTCTTTCTCATTTTCATGACAAAAGGCAGTATCCCTGCCATGGGAAAGTATCTACCCTGGGTGTCATAGATCCCCTCTGAAATATAGAGCAGGCCTCCACATTCAGCATAAACTGGCAGACCCTCTGAGGCAAGTCTGCAGAGGGTTGAGAGGAGTTCTCTGTTCCCTGAAAGCTCCTCTGCATACAGCTCTGGATAACCACCTCCGAGATAGATGAGATCAGCCTCTGGCGGTGTCCTGTCATTCAGGGGGCTGAATCTTACTATCTCTGCACCTGCTGATCTCAGTAAATTCAGGTTGTCTGGATAGTAGAAGCTGAAGGCCCTGTCATGGGCAAGGGCAACCCTGAATCTCCTGTCAGTCAATGGTGCCGGGCAATGATGTCTCTTTTCTCTCTTTAATGCCTCTGTATTTTCCTCTATTGTTGCTATGCTCAGAAGCCTTTCAATCCCTATTGTCTTTGACAGTATTCTGCTGATGGTGTCGTAAAATCCCCTGTCCAGAGGGGACTCTTCAGCAGTTGTAAGGCCAAGGTGTCTTTCAGGTATGGTAATGTCCAGATGAGACGGGATATAACCGATTACGGGGATATCTCTCAAGGCCTTTTTAATCCTCTGGAGATGCCTCTCAGAGGATATCCTGTTGAGGATCACACCCTTTATGCCAGGAGAGTCTGTGCCAAAATCCCTGTGATAATAATCAACAAAGCCCTTTACAATGGCAGCGGCTGTCTCAGCCATACCATAGGCATCAACAACAAGCAGCACGGGCACCTTCAGTTCAGCAGCAAGCTCTGCTGTGGAGGGTTCTCCGTCAAAGAAACCCATTACACCCTCTATGATGGAGATATCAGCAGTTTCTGATCTGTGCAGGAATGTCTCAAGGGTCCTCTTGGTTCCACACATCCAGAGGTCAAGATTAACAGAGTCAGTGCCTGTGATAAGTCTGTGCAGTCCCGGGTCTATGAAATCAGGGCCTGCCTTGAAAGGCTGGACAGACAATCCCATGGATTTAAGTAGATGGAGTATTACCAGGGTGGCTGTTGTCTTTCCGCAGCCACTATGTGTGCCGGCAATTAATAGGGCTTTCATAATTAGTAATTACTTTTTAAGGAGACCCAATATGAAATCAATATCCACATGGTCTCTGAGTATTCCGGCCCATCTGTCCAATTCCTGCTGCTTGATCTCTTCATAGCTAATCAGGGGTTTCACAGGAGGAAGTCCCTTTCTCTCTCTCAGGGAGTTTAGTATATCTCTTCTCAGTCTGTCGTTGTCAAAGATACCATGGATATAGGTGCCCCATACAGTGCCTTTTACAGAGCCATCCCTTACGGTTCTCTTTTCTGCGGTTCTTTTTACTGTGAATACGGGATTGGATGTATGGCTCTCTCCCATGTGGATCTCGTAACCCCTCAGGTTATCATGGGTGTTATTGACAAGGGGGATGCTCCTGTCAAGGGATGCCCTCACCTGGGAGGTTGTTTTACTATCCTTCAGGTCTGTTTCCACATCAAGCAATCCCAGTGCATCCATTGATTTATACTCTGATTCCACGCCAAAGGGATCATTGATCCTCCTGCCAAGCATCTGGTAGCCACCGCAGATGCCGATGATATGCCCCCCCGTCTTTGCCCTCTGTCTTAAGACAATGTCAATACCTCTTTCCTTTAAGTAAACAAGGTCTTTTATGGTGTTCTTTGAGCCAGGCACTATCACCAGATCAGACTGGAGGATATCCTCCTTCCTCAAAGAGAATAACAACTGTACATCAGGCTCAAAGAGAAAGGGGTCAAAGTCTGTGAAGTTGGAAATAAAAGGTGTCCTGACAACAGTGATCCTGATGGGTCTTGAATAATCAGTGGTCCTGTTACTCAATGAAAGCCCGTCTTCCTCGTTCAGCACAAGGTCCCTGATATAGGGTATGACACCGATTACAGGTATCCCCGTCTTTTCGGTGATAAGGCGGTTGCCAGGCTCAAGTATGGAGATATCTCCCCTGAAACGGTTTATTATGAAGGCCCTGATCCTTGTGGCATCACCATTCAGGAGTGAAACTGTTCCGTAGAGAGAGGCGAACACCCCTCCGCGGTCAATGTCTCCTACAAGCACCACAGGTGAGCCGGTGTATCTTGCAACAGCCATGTTTACGATCTCCTTGTCCATCAGATTGATCTCGGCAGGAGAGCCTGCACCTTCAATAATGATCACATCAAACTCCTCGGAAAGCCTCTGCCATGCCTCTGTTACAACAGACCATGCGATATGACGGAACTCGTAGTAGTCCTTTGCCAGCATATTGGAGTGGACCCTGCCGTTCAGGATCACCTGTGCCCCCTTTTCACCAGAGGCCTTCAGCAGTACCGGGTTCATATAAACCGAGGGCTCGGTCCTTGCAGCCTCTGCCTGAAGTGCCTGTGCCCTTCCTATCTCTCCCCCATCCTTTGTGACGAATGAATTCAGCGCCATGTTCTGTGCCTTGAAGGGTGTAACCCTGACCTTCATGTCGCTGAGGATCCTGCAAAGGCCGGCTACTATGAGGCTTTTGCCGACCCCTGATCCGGTTCCCTGAATCATTAATGATCGTGTCTTGAGGGTGTTCATATTATTTTATTAATTTCTCCAGGAAGGCCTTTACCTCTGACTGCTCCTTTATATAATAGTCTGCCTTGCAGTTGTATCCCACACCTATGGAGATTCCCCTCCCTGCAATAGCCATGAAGGCATCCTCATCAGTGGTATCATCTCCAACATAGATGGGGTAACTGTTGTGATCAAACCTTTCCAGCAGCCAGAGTACGGCATCGCCCTTGTGCCAGGAGTTTAGAGGCCGGATCTCAAAGACCTTTTTGCCATGGGTGATGCGGAACAGGGTTTCATAATCCTTTGAGATACGCTTGAAGGTGCTGATAAGCCTTCCCAGTTCCTTTACAGGGACATTACGATAGTGGATACTTGCCGTGGCACCCTTGTCTTCAATCTGTATCCCCCTGATGTCTCCCATCTCTTTCTCAAGCCTTTCAATAAACTCCTTCAATGCATGGCGGCAGCTTTCCACCTCATGGCTTATGATCTCCTTTTCACCATCCCATATCTCTGCTCCATGATTTCCGGCATACAGGATCTCCTCAATACCCACCAGTTCCTTTATATTGGATAGAGATCTGCCTGTTATTATCGCAACGGGATAGTGCTTCGTCAGTTCCTTGAGAAGCTCTCTCATCTCCCTGCTCAGAATAGCCCTGTCAGGTGTGGAAACAATGGGGGTCAATGTACCATCATAATCAAGAAAGAGGAATGTATTTTTTGATTTTATATCACTGATTAGTTCGTCCAGGATATTGAAGAGATAAACACACTCCTTGTTTTTCATTGTTGAGATGGTGGCCACCTCGGACAGGATGTCAGTGATCCAGCGGTATACATCGTTGTCCCTGACCTGCTGTCTCAGTTGATGGATTCTGCTCTGCTTTTCATCATCAGGCATGACAAGGGATCTGTGTATCGTCTCAGCAAACCCCTCTATGTCATAGGGATTAATCAGGAGTGCACCTGTCAGTTCATCAGCAGCACCTGCAAGCTCACTCAGGATCAGTACCCCTCTGTTGTCAACCTGGGAGGCCACAAACTCCTTGGCAACAAGGTTCATCCCGTCATAGATGGAACTGATTATGGCAAGGTCGGCCATCCTGTAGAATGCAACCAGTTCCGAGATGTCAAGCTTTTTGTCTATGTAGAGTATAGGTGTCCAGTCATCTGTGCCATAGCGGTTGTTGATCTCGGAGATTAGCTTCTCTACGGTCTTCTTGTAGCTCAGGTAGGGCTCTCTCAGCCTGGTGGCGGTTGAGATCTGGATGTATGTGAGGTCCTTTCTCAATCTCCTGTATTTTTCAAAAAACAGATCCAGTGCCTGGAGTCTTTTAATCAGTGCCTTTGTGTACTCAAGCCTGTCAACACCCACTGCTATATATTTAGAGTTGATGTCGTAACTGTCTCTTATTTTGTTGATTATCTTCTGGACCTTTCTGGATGAGGCGATAGAGTTGAACTTCTCATAGTCAATGCTTATGGGAAATGCCTTGACCTGTGTGATGTGGTTTTTATAGGTTATTGTCTGGTGGTGGTAGTCTATCTCTGCGTTGGTAGTCTCCCTTACACAATCAATAAAGTTCTTTACAAAAAGGGGAATCTGGAAACAGAGCAGATCATTGCCCAGGAGCCCTTCAATAAGTTCCTTTGCATGGGGACAGACCCTGAAAACACTCCAGTCAGGCCAGGGGATATGCCAGAAGTGTGCAATCGTCAGTTCGGGCATCTCTTCGCGCAGCAACGATGGCAGCAGACAGAGGTGGTAATCATGAATCCAGACTATGCTATCCTTTGACGTAACATTAACAACAGCTTCGGAGAATATACGATTAACCCTTTTGTAATGTTCCCAGAACCGTTTCCTGAAATATACACGCTCAAGTGCGATATGGCAGAGTGGCCACAGAACCTGGTTGGAAAAGCCATGATAGTAGTTCTCAGCCTCAACATCGTTTAACCATACCAGCTTGAGTCTGTATGATGGGTTATCATGTGGGACCAGAACAATGTTGTCTTCGTCTACTACAGCCCTGTCGGCATTTCCGCTACCCCAGGCAACCCATGTACCACCTACAGCCTTCATAACATCATCAAGTGCAGTGGCAAGCCCACCTGCTGTTCTCTCTTCTTTTATGCCGGAGTGGGTCTTCTTGTATACATAGGGTTGCCTGTTTGTAACAATTGTCAGTTCTTTATCTGTGAATGGTCCGTCAAGAAGTGCCTTCAGATTTCCTGTCATCCTAATTCTAAAACCCTCTTACCTCCTTTTAATATATAATACCATATTGAGAGATAATCCCGTATCTGACGGGTGATGAGGAAGTTCTGTCTCACATGTTCCCTGCCCCGTTCACCCATCTTTGCAGTCATTTCAGGGTTGTTCAGGAACTGCCTGATCCTGAAGGCCGCGCCTTCAATGGAATAGACAAGAAATCCCGTAACCCTGTGTATTATCTGAAGGGGGATTCCTCCCACAGCACCGCCTATCACGGGCTTGCCCTTCCACATCGCCTCTGAGACGGTCAGGCCAAAGCCTTCTTTCAGGGATTTCTGGAGCACCACAGTTGCGGCCCGTTGAAGTGCATTGATATCCCTGTCACTGTAGGGTGGCAGGAGCAGGATCTTTATATCGGGATCATCTGAGGCATAGTCCCTGACCTCCTGCAGCACCTGCTCCCCTTCTGGATCGTCGGTGGCCGGGCTCCCTGCAAGCACAAGGATACAGTCATTGTATGTCTTCACTATTCTGTAAGCCTTGATCACCCCTATGGGATCCTTGAACCTGTCAAAACGGGATACCTGAAGGATCATGGGCCTGTCGTTGGGAATCTGGAATCTCTCCAGGACCTCCTGTATCTCCTGGTCGCTCAACTCACGGTTTTTTTCGCTTAATGGATCAATGGAGGGTGGAACAATGAATTCAAAGGCCTTTGCACCACGGGCAAACTTTGATACATGGTATATTCCGGCATCATACTTCTCATAGTATTTCATCAGCCTGTCACAGACTGGTTTGTAGGGGTTTGATAGATCTATATGGCATCTCCATATCCATATGTTTTTCCCATCCGGTCTGAAATCAACAAGTGGGGCTGGCTGGGGGTCATGGACGAATACCATGTCGGCATTCAGGTCAATCCTTTTTGCATTTCTCCTGTTGATCTCGTAGTGATACTGCCACATCTCATCGGTAAACTCCTCTGGATAGCCCTGAAGGGCATTGTGTATCTTTTTTGTTATGTCAAAAAAGCGGTTGTCTCCCTCTATTACCTCCCATCTGACTGCAACCTCAAGACCCTCTAACAGGGGGACCATCCTCTGGAGTATCTCTGCCACGCCCCCACCCTCCCTGGTGGAGTTTATATGGAGCATGGAAAGCCCTTTAAGTCTCTGGCAGAGCCGTTTTATCAGGAGTATGTCACCCTTGGGTGATATGCCAAGATACCTGTCTATCACGGTATGGATTCCTCCATATCCCTTTTTAGCTCCAGTTCCACTGCCCTGACGATCTGTTGCCTGATGCTTTCAATGTTGTGCATGAAGGGGTCTATGGAACGGACAGAATTCGCCAGTTCCCTCTTGCCCAGGCTGAACTCAAACCAGTTTGAGAAGTCGTCATAGGGGTTATCAAGCCTTGTCCTTGCCTCATAGAAATGGTAATAAATGGACTCCATATCCACATAACGGATGGCTATGAGGAACTCGGCCAGGTTCTTTGCCTTTATTCCCAGGGGAAACACTATGGTGGCTGTCTCGTTAAAATAGAACTCATTGCCTGGGAAGACATCCCTCTGCTGGGGAAATTCCTCAAGGTGTTCATTTATGGGGACAAGGATTGCCTTCCTGAGTTCGTTTATATCCTTGAAGGAATAGGGATCTATGTTTGATAACCTTTCGGCAAGTGTCCTTTCAAAGAGATAATCGGCAATCCACTGAGCGAAGTCATTGGTGAACTCCATGACATGGCTTTTCATAAAGAACTGGTAGGTGTGGTGGAAAATGGACTCCTCGCTTATGATGCTGATTATGTCTCTCAGTTCATAGAGGTTACGGGCGTACCTGCCTGTGGACTTCATTATGGTTGCACATTTTTTGAAGACAAAGGGCTCGGGCTCTTTATTGTTGTTTCTTATCTTCTTCTTTATTGCCAATCCTTCTCCTCCCTGAGATAGACAGTCCTGTGCGGGAAGGGTATCTCAATACCTTCCTCTTTAAATCTCTTGAAGATCCGCTTTCTCAGTTCATGCTGTGCGTAGTACTGGTCAACAAACTCCTTTACCTGGCATATCAGAGTGAAATCAAGAGAGCTCTCCCCAAATCCCGGGATGAATCTTACAAAAGGTTCAGGTTCACTGAGCAGGCCTGGAATTTCTTCAGCTGCCTTTCTGGCCTCTTCAAGGAGTACACGCTCAACATGCTCGGGGTCAGCAGAGTAACTTACCCCTATGGGAATCAGCAGCGACATCCGTTGCTCAGGAAGGTAGTAGTTCGTAATAATGCTCTGCGAAAGCTTGCTGTTTGGGATAATCACCATGTTGTTGGGAAGCATTCTTATCCTTGTTGTCCGCCAGGTTATATCCTGGACATAACCCTGTTCACCGCTTTCAATTTTGATGAAATCCCCCACCCTGACGGAACGTTCCATCATAATATGTATTCCTGCGAACAGGTTTGCAAGGGTATCCTGGAGTGCCAGTGCCACGGCAAGACCGCCCACACCCAGGGCTGTTATGAGTGGTGTTATAGAGATTCCCAGTCCGTTGAGTATGAGAAGTCCACCTATGATGAGGACAATGCCCTTGATTGTGGCATTGGCAAGCCCTGTGGCAGGCACCATTCTCTCACTTTTTTCTGTGTAATATTTGAACAATCTGCTCAGGAGATTGGAAAGCACAAAGGTGACAGAGGCGATTATAAGGATGAAGATAAATTTGTTGATAATAATTACATAGTCTTTTGGGATCTTGAGGAAATGTAAACCGATATAGAGTGCGAGCGCAATGGACCAGAACAGGGACGGTCCTTTTATGGACTGGATAATAACGTCATCAATATTGGTTTTGGTCTTTTGCGAATATCTGTGGAGAAGTTTAAATGCAATGGCTCTTAAGAAGAAAAACAGCAGGATTAACAAGGAGGTTACAGATACGGGAAGTATGAATATTTCAAACCTGTTGATGCTCATTTGTTGTCCTCCTCAACAGCCTCCTTGATTATATTCAGTATATCAGGGATGGCAGAGGTTACCCTGTCCCAGCTTGATATGAGTGGCACCCCAAGGGGGTCCTTCATTATGATCTCGGCTGCCTGCTTTATCCCCTTTGTAAATGTTTCAACTGCGAGACTCTCTGCATGGCGGTCAAAGTACAGGCCGTTTATGGCTGCATCATCCTCGTAGCGTTTCAGCATATCCTGTGCTGTTCTCATATAGGTGGCTATGAGTGTATTAAAGAACCCCTCAGAGAAGACGATGCCTTCAGAGGACAGTGTCCTGAAGAGGGACTTGCATATGTCAACACACATCTTGTGAAGCCCTCTGGATGCATCATCAGGGGAGAGTTCCTGGTGTTTGTGTTCATAGTTTTCAGCGATATCCACCTGACAGACCCTCCTCAGTGAGGTGTTTCTGAATACCTCTGCAAGCACGCCCACCTCAAGCCCCCAGTCTCCAGGGATCCTGATCACCCTGGCAAGGTCTGTCACCATTGAGAACTCACCGGCAAGGGGGTAACGGAAACTGTCAAAGAAGGCCAGAAGCAGGTTGTTATATCCAAGTATCTTATGGAGTGCTCTTATCAAAGGTGTTACAAGCAGTCTTGTCACCCTTCCATGCATACGGTCAGTGACCCTGCTGTAGTACCCCTTGCAGAAATGGTAGTCCAGGTTCGGGTTGGTAACGGGATAGCAGAGCCTTGCAAGGAGTTCACGATTGTAAGTGACAATGTCACAGTCATGGAGCACAATGGAGTGGAACTTCTGGGTTGATAGGACGTATCCGTATGCCATCCATGCTGAACGGCCCTTGCCCTCATCCCCCACGGGAAGGTCAGCAGCCTTTATTGATTTGTATATCTCGCTTAAACGTTTTCCCGTATTCCATATTATCCTGACCTCCTGGGGGAGCACGGAGAAAAACTCCTTTGCCTTCCTGAACTCCTCCCTCTTTGCCGGTCCAAGGGTTACGATTATCTGGTTTATATACTTGACATGTTTCAGCTCCTTTACGATCCCCTTTAAGGCCTCTCCTTCCAGTTCACTGTAAAGTGATGGCAGTATCAGTGCAAGTGGCCTTTCACGGGTGTACCATGATAACTCAGCCTCTATACGTTCTATATCCACGCTGCCAAGCCTGTGGAAAGTTGCTACCACGCCTGTCTGGAAAAAATCAGACATCAGACACCTCCACTTCTGCCACAGAGAGTGGCAAGTGTGATAATTGTGATGTTTTTACATTATACTATAGTAGAATGCAGGATTGTCCAATCCATTTCTCCTGTAGTCCCCTGTTGTTTTGATAAATGGGCTATAGAGAAGGGTAAGATTATATTTATTTGGAGTTCGGTTTACAGATGGATAAAAGAAAGCTACTGGAGGAGCTCTTTTACAGGGCTGTTGATGCTGTTAACCCCTACAAGTCCATGATGAGACAGGCCAGGCCTGTGGTAGAGAAGTACATGGAGGCTTGCGGAAGGATGTTTGTGCTTGCCTTTGGCAAGGCAGCACCACCCATGGCAAAGGCGATAGAGGAGATTGCAGGGGATCGCATAACCCGGGGGGTTGTAATTACCAAGTATGGTCATGCTGAGGGATACAGTTTCTCTGACAGATTCAGGGTCTTTGAGGCAGGCCATCCGGTGCCTGACTCAAATGGTATCAAGGCCACTGAGGAGGCTCTGGAGATGTTGAGGGGGCTTAAGGAGGATGACCTTGTAATCATACTTATCTCAGGTGGAGGGTCGGCATTGTTTATAAAACCTGTTAATGGTATATCTCTTAAAGACAAGATGGAGACCACAAGCCTGCTTCTGAAGGCAGGTGCTGATATATTTGAACTGAATACGGTAAGGAAAAAGCTATCCCGTGTCAAGGGAGGCAGGCTTGCAGAGATGGTTTATCCTGCAAAGGCTGTCAGCTTTATCCTCTCGGATGTGCTTGGTGACAGGCCTGATATGATTGCATCAGGCCCCACAGTGGCTGATCCAACAACGACCATGGATGCAGTCAGGGTTCTTCGGAAATACAATCTGCTCCTTAAGGTGCCCGAAGCTGTAAGGAGGTATCTGCTGGAGCACCGGGATGAGGCAGGGATGGGCAAAAAGGACATCCACAGGAGGGTGGAGAATATCATTATCGGAAGCAACTCTATTGCCCTTGATGCTGCCCTGAAAGAGGCAAGTAGCCGTGGATTAAAGGCAGAGATAATTGACAGAAGTCTCCATGGTGAGGCAAGGGATGCAGGCAGAAGACTTGCCGAGGTTGCGATCAAAAGGCAACGTGAAAAAAACTCTGACAGTTACCTGTGCCTCCTATCGGGTGGTGAGACCACGGTGACTGTGACTGGTTCTGGAAGGGGTGGCCGAAACACCGAACTTGCCCTTTCCTTTGCCATTGCTATCAATGGAATAAATGGTATATCTATGCTCTCTGCTGGAACGGATGGGACCGATGGCCCCACTGATGCAGCTGGAGCTATCGTGGACGGAGGGACCGTCCTGAGAGGTATAACCAAGGGGCTTGATCCCAGGGTGTATCTTGACAATAATGACTCCTATACCTTCCTTAAGGAGACAGGTGACCTCTTTATTACAGGCCCAACGGGTACAAATGTGATGGACATACAGATAATCCTTATCGGGTGATCCATGAAGAAGATTGTTATCTTTACAGACCTGGATGGTACACTCTTGAGGGCAGACAACTACAGTTTTGAAGAGGCCCTCCCGGCAATAGAGGAGATAAGGAAGAGGAATATCCCCCTTGTTATCGTTTCCAGCAAGACCCGTTCTGAGATTGAAGTGTACAGAAAGAGACTCTCAAATAAAGACCCCTTTGTGGTGGAAAATGGGGGTGCCATATTCATTCCCAGGGGATACTTCCGTCCCGAGATGCTTGGCCAGTACAGTCCTGTCAGGGTTGGTGATTATGATGCAATAGTTCTTGGCGCCTCCTATGATGAATTGAGGACTGTTATGGAAGAGTTAAGGCAGAGGGGGTACAGGGTGAAGGGTTTTGCTGATCTTACCGTTAGGGAGATCTCAGAGATTACAGGGCTGGACACAAGGGAGGCTGAACTCTCAAAGGAGAGGGAATTTGATGAGGTCTTCCTGATAGAGGATATGGACAGAAAGGAAGAGATCCTTGATTTCATCAGGCAGAGGGGTTATCAATATACAACAGGACAGTTTTACCATATAATGGGCGGGACTGACAAGGGAAGGGCGGTGCGCATCCTGATAGAGCTGTACAGGAGAGCCTTTGGTGAAGTCCTCACCGTGGCAATTGGTGACAGCATGAATGACCTGCCCATGCTGAGGGAGGTGAACCTTCCCTTTGCTGTGAAAAAGATAAACGGCACCCATGAGGAGGCATTTGATGCCTATCCCGAGATCATGAAAGTGGATGGCATAGGTCCGGTGGGATGGAGTAAGGCTGTGTTTGATATCCTGGGCAGAGTTGTTGACAAATCTTAAATATTTCCTTTAATATTCAACAAAAAGAAGACGAAATCTGTCATGTCCTTTGACCTGAAGAAATATTTACAGGAAAAAAAAGAATTAGTTGACAGCTACCTCAGAGAGTACTTCTCAAGGCCTATCAATCCTGAAAGGCTTCATGAGGCCATGAGGTATTCCCTCTTTGCAGGTGGAAAACGGCTCAGGCCTATTCTCTGTATTGCATCATATGAGGCATGCGGTGGCGAGTCAGAACATATCCTCCCCCAGGCATCAGCCATTGAGTTGATACATACCTATTCATTGATTCATGATGACCTGCCTGCCATGGACAATGATGATCTGAGAAGGGGCAAGCCAACTAACCATAAGGTCTTTGGTGAGGCGATGGCAATACTGGCTGGAGATGCCCTTCTCACGGAGGCCTTTGTTATGTTTACACAGAACAGGGTGTTTGAAGCAGAGAATGTGGTTGAGGCCCTGAGGGAACTGGCCGAGGCTGCAGGTCCCTTTGGAATGGTAGGTGGTCAGGCAGAGGATATCCTATCAGAGAATAAGGAGCCCGATCCAAAGACCCTCCATTTCATCCATACCCATAAGACAGGTGCATTAATCAGGGCCTCTGTAAGCATAGCACCAATACTTGCGGGTGCACCCAGGGGG
>DROX01000196.1 GCA_011321725.1 Nitrospirota bacterium
CAAGAGAAAGGATCCGGGCGAGTTTTCTTGCTGATACAGGCCTCTCAAGGTGATCAAATATACGAAGATTATTGGCGGTCAGCAAGATTCTGCTTTGCCAGAAAGCAAACACAACCTCTCTTATCCTTGAGGCTCCTTTGCAGCCTTTTGTTGCAGCCATAGATTAAGAAGATACATGATACAGTGGGCTTATGTCAAATAATGGTTGTCTTTCCATAATCAAGATTGACCCGCCTGTATTCCACCGGTTTCCGAGGCTTTTCCTTCGTCCTTTTACGGTATCTTTAATACTGCTGGCAGGGTACAAAATCCCGTGACCTGATTATCCTTTCAATCTCCTTGCGTCCCTTCCTGTCAAGCTCAGGGGTATAGAGTACAGCCACTGAAATTGTCCCCTTGCAGTTACTGAGCCAGCAGTCCCTGTTGGGAGAGTCCTCAATGGCCTGTCTCACATCCTCTGATTCCCCTGCGTCAACAATGTATGTTGTGCCCTTCCCTGTGGTACACAACAGGATAAACACCCCCGGAGCCTGTTTAAGCTCTCTTTTGGTCAGAAAGGGGCCCTCAAACCTGTATGTATCAAAGACTATTGCCATGAGATATATTATAATATTTTTGAGGAGATAACGTTTAAGTCCTTCTGAAACCTCCCTGTCCACCGGGAATGGATATAAAAATCTAACGACATTTTTTTCGTGATTTCTATAAAAATACTTGACAAACAAGTGATAATGGTGTATATTTTAAGAAATTTTTTGTAGAAATAAAAAATTTTTTCAGGAGGGTTGGAGGGACCGTAAGTGTATGGGGTCATGCTTGCCATTGCATCCTTTACCTTGTCATTTCTCATTGCGCTGTTTCTCTTGCCACCACTTTCGGGGTTTGCCCTAAAAATAGGCCTTGTTGATTATCCTAACAGGAGAAAGATACACAGAACCCCCAAGCCACTGGTGGGTGGTATTGCCATCATGGCTGCCGTCCTGGTGACATCGTGCCTTCTTGTTCCCATTGATTCCTTGAAAGGCCTACTGACGGGGGTTCTTCTTTTAACACTTACCGGTGTTATTGATGACTACAGGGAAATTAACCACAGGATAAAGTTTTTGTTTCAGATACTGGCTGCCTTGCTGATGATACGTTTAAGTGGAAATATACTTTACTCATTTGGAGATCTTCTGAATGTAGGAGATATCTCGCTCGGATCAGCATCAGGGATGATTACGGTTTTCTGTACCGTGGGTGTCATAAACGCAATCAACATGATTGACGGTGTTGACGGTCTTGCCGGAGGTGTGGCCCTGATATCCTTTATGACATTTTCTGTCCTTGCCTTTATCAACAATCAGTATCCTCTCATGTTGGTGTCGCTGGCATTCTCTGGTGCCCTGGTAGCCTTCCTGCGTTATAACTGGCATCCATCTAAGCTGTTCATGGGTGATGCAGGTAGTATTACAATTGGTTTTGTACTTGCATATCTATCAATTGCATTGACGCAGAAGCCTGCACTTGCGGTTAAGCCTGTTGTACCATTGATGGTTCTCGCAGTACCAATTGTGGATACGGTCGTGATAATGACAAGAAGGATGCTAAGAGGGAAAAGCCCCTTCCATCCTGACAAGCATCACCTTCATCATATCCTGCTACGCTTTGGATTAACGAAGATGCAGACCGTTACGGTCATTATCTTAATATCCCTGTTCTTCTCTGGCATTAGCATTATGGGTACAAGATACTCTGTTAAGGAACATTATCTCTTCATGCTTTTCAGTTTATACTTTTTTGTTGTCTTCCTATCCTCCTTTTTCATAAAACATTCACTTATTGCGAAGTTGAGGTTCAAAAGGGCCAGGACAAGGATAGGTATCGTGCCAGGGAAGGTAATGGATATTTTTATAAGGTGGCTTGTCAGGTTGAATATACTGAAGAGGCAGAAGAGGGTCCTTGTCAATGAGAGTGTTATCATAAGGCCTCCTGATAATCCCGAAATTAAAGGGCAACTTCTTAACATCAGCAGGGGTGGCTTTGCTGCCGCCTTTCCTGTCCTGATACTTGCCAGGGATGGGGTTGAGTTTGAGATGGGAATACCTGTTAACGGAGGAGGCAAACCATTTAATGGATTGGCACAGGTGCTCTGGGTAGACAAAAGGGGTAGGCATTACCACTACGGGTTCAGGTTCAAGGAGATAGGAGAGGAAGACAAGAGGCTACTCTGCAATATAGAGATGTGTATGTAACATACCTGTCCGATCCATTTCCTACAGACTCCTTAATGTTCTGTTCTGAAATTTTTTGCTGGACTTGGATATAATCTAACCATGAAAGAAAGACTCTTTCTATGCCTTCTTCTTCCGGAGGTGGATCTCTCGCAGGACAATTTTCCCCATGGACGGATTTCCGAGGACTTGAAAGAACTTTCCCTGCAACACGGATTGTTTCCTCTTCTCTACACACAGATAAAGAGAAAGAGGGAGCTGCTGCCTCCAGGGCTTTCCAGTGAATTCCTCAGCAAATATAACCACCTTTTTCTAAAATCCGTCACCCTCTCTGCCATTAATGAAAGTGCGGAAAAATATACCCTTTCCCTGTTGCAACAGAACTCCATAGATGCCATTGTAATCAAGGGTAGCATCCTGACGGAGAATATCTATAAGGATCCAAACTGCAGGGTCTCCTCTGATATAGATATACTGGTCAGAAGAGAAGATGTCTTCAGTGTTGAATCATTGTTGTTGGATAATGGGTACAAACAGGAGGATAATCTATCCCTCAGGTATTGCTTGTCAAGGATTCATCATGTTTCATATGTACATGCCACAGGGGTTAATGTTGAGATACACTGGAACTTCGGCATACCCTATTTTTTTGATATTACATCAAAGACGATCTGGAGTGAAGTAGCAAAAGACAGATGTGGCCACCTGAGACTTACTGATGAGATGTTACTTGTCATGTTGTTTGTGCATCATCATAGCCATTCCTTCAGGGAACTTAGAACGCTTGTTGATATACTCTGGGCATTGCACCGTTTTAAGGAGACCATGGATTATGATTCATTGGCTGACAGGATAACCCGTTTTGGTCTGGCAAGGGTGGTAAAACTCGCCATATTCCAGATAAGTCGCCTCTGGCCCGTGTATTACCACTACTCCGGCATAAAGGAACTGGCTGATAAGTTTGGAGATATTAAACTACATCCTCTTGTCTCAAGGTATTTTGATATGAGATTTGATAAAAGAGCAAAAAAATCCATTTACCGAGACAAGTTTATGGCAAGGCTTTTATTAAAGAATAAATTAAGATTCTTCATATCCTTAATAAGAACCGTCATACCACCAAGGATAGCTATTGAAGAGATATATGGGGAGTCAGGCATGCTGGCTCTTCCGGTTAAATACATCAGGTTTATTATGTGGCGTTTGAAGGAGTGGTCTGGATTGTAATTGTTGGGTACCACTCAATATCAGCATTGACCCCTAAAATAGTGATTGACTCATAACTGTCCAACATGCATAGAAACAAGGCGGGCACCTCGTAAAGATAATGCAATCCACAGGATTAGTCTCTGCCCGAACCTGTATTGAAAGAGAAAGTGAAATTCAGAAAAGGTAGGAATTGAAAAGGATTAAAGGTGGTTCACCAGCCCAGTGATGCAATAAGAATTTAAAATATTAAAAAACAGAATCTTTTCAGTCTTCCCGTTAAAAAAGAAGTCCCCCGGAAAATCTTGCGATTTTCCGGGGTGCAAGTTGAGCGGTAAAGCCAATACTACCTGCCCGTAAAACTGAAATGATTAAGTAAATCGGCAAAATGGTGTGACCAATAGATTGCAATATCTATCGTGATTATGTTAATTTATCAGGCATTACCAATTCACACGTCCCTGGTTTTTATCTCCTGTGGTTCCTGTCTTTGACAGGTTCATGGAGACGGCCTTGAAGAGAAACACGGGGCCAGCCAGGGCGGAGGAACAAAACCACATGAAGGAGGTTTTATGGCAGTTGTAGCCATGAAGGAGCTGCTTGAGGCAGGTGTCCACTTTGGGCACCAGGTGAAGAGATGGAATCCAAAGATGAAACGATACATCTTTGGAGAAAGAAACGGCATCTATATAATAGACCTTCAGAAGACCATGAAGGGGGTTGAGGATGCCTATAACTTTATCAAGGAGGTCTCTGCATCGGGCCAGCACGTCCTCTTTGTGGGGACCAAGAAGCAGGCACAGGACTCTATCAAAGAGGAGGCAGAAAGGGCCGGTGCATTCTATGTCAACCAGAGATGGCTTGGCGGGATGCTCACAAATTTCAGTACCATCAAGAAGAGTATTGACAAGCTGAAAAATATTGAGAGAATGAAGGAAGATGGTACCTATGAGGCCCTTACGAAGAAAGAGGTGGCAAAGCTTGAGAAGATGAGGATGAAACTGGAGAAAAATTTGGGCGGTATCAAGGAGATGCATTCTTTGCCAGGTGCGGTCTTTATTGTTGATCCGAAAAAGGAACATATAGCAGTGCTTGAGGCAAGGAAGCTGAACATACCCATCGTGGCAATTGTGGATACAAACTGTGACCCCGATCTGATTGACTATGTAATTCCTGGCAATGACGATGCAATAAGGGCAATAAAACTCCTGACATCCAAGATGGCTGATGCTGTGCTTGAAGGGAAGGATATCCTGAGCAAAGAGCTTGAGGAGCAGGCAGAAAAGGCAGCAATTGAGGAAAAGATCGCCTCTGAAGAGGCAGGAGATAGACCAACTGAAAGTACCCTTGAAGAGAAGGAGGAGGTTGTGGAATGAACATTACCGCAGAGATGGTGAAAGAGCTCAGGGAAAAGACCGGTGCAGGCATGATGGATTGCAAGAAGGCCTTGACAGAGGCTGGTGGTGACCCTGAAAAGGCTGTTGAGATATTGAGAAAGAAAGGACTTTCAGCAGCTGCAAAAAAGGCAGGCCGCATAGCATCCGAAGGCATAATAGGGGCCTATGTCCATATGGATAAGATAGGTGTGCTTGTAGAGGTGAACTGTGAAACGGATTTTGTGGCAAGAACGGATGATTTCAAGACCCTTGTAAAGGACATTGCAATGCATATTGCGGCGGCAAATCCTCGTTATCTCTCCAGGGATGATATTGCCCCGGATGTGATTGAAAAGGAAAAGGAGATCTTCAAGGAGCAGATCAAGGGCAAGCCAGAACATGTTGTGGACAGGATAGTGCAGGGTAAGCTTGAGAAGTTCTATAGCGAGAACTGTCTCTTAGAGCAGATATTCGTGAAAGACCCCGAACAGAAAAAGACCATAAAGGATATTGTAACCGAGGCAATCGCAAGGCTTGGGGAAAATATAGTTATCAGACGTTTTGTCAGGTACCAGTTAGGTGAGGAGCTCTAAGAAGAAAGAGGCAAAATACCGCAGGGTGGTGTTGAAACTCAGCGGAGAGGCGCTCATGGGTGAGCAGCCCTACGGTATTGACTCATCCACTGTTGAGTATATGGCGGCTGAGATAAAGTCTGTATACGACCTTGGTGTTGAGATTGCCGTTGTGATCGGTGGAGGTAATATATTCAGAGGTGTTGAGGCCTCCGTTAAGGGCATGGAACGCGCAACAGCAGACTACATGGGGATGCTTGCCACAGTGATCAATGCCCTTGCGCTGCAGAATGCACTTGAGAAGCTCAATATACCAACACGTGTACAGACCGCAATAGAGATGAGGGAACTTGCCGAGCCCTACATAAGAAGGAGGGCTGTAAGGCATCTTGAGAAGGGCAGGGTTGTCATCTTTGCAGCTGGAACGGGAAACCCCTATTTCACCACTGACACCGCTGCCTCCCTACGGGCTATGGAGATAGGAGCGGATATAATAATGAAGGCCACAAAGGTGGATGGTGTGTATTCTGCAGACCCTGTCAAGGATCCGAAGGCGAAGAGGTTCAGGAGGATATCATATATTGATGTGCTGAAAAAGGGGCTTCATGTCATGGATTACACAGCCATTACCCTCTGTATGGACAATGCCCTTCCCATTGTGGTATTAAATGTAAAAAAGAAGGGTAACCTGAAAAAGGCCGTCATGGGACGTCAGGTGGGCACTATAGTCAGTTAAAGGAGGAGGGTATGACAAAGGAGTTAAAAAAAGAGGCCAGGGAACGGATGGAGAAGGCAATTGAGTCTTTGAAGAAGGACTTTGCCTCAATAAGAACAGGAAGGGCGTCTCTCTCACTGCTTGATGGAATCACTGTGGATTATTATGGTACCCCGACCCCGATCAATCAGGTGGCTGCCCTTTCCATACCCGAGCCAAGAATGATTACCATCCAGCCATGGGAGCAGCGGATCATACCTGACATTGAGAGGGCAATACTGCAGTCAGACCTGGGGCTTACTCCTTCAAATGATGGCAAGGTGATCAGGATAAATATTCCTCCCCTTACAGAGGAAAGAAGAAAGCAGCTTGTAAAGGTGGTGAGAAAAAGGGCGGAGGAGGCAAGGGTTGCCATCAGAAACATCAGACGAGACCTGAATGATGAACTCAAGAAGATGGAGAAGAAGAAAGAGATTAGCGAGGATGAACTGAAGAGGGACCTTGAGGAGGTCCAGAAGATAACAGACCAGTTTATCAAGAAGGTGGACGAGGTGCTTGAGGGCAAGGAAAAGGAGATCATGGAGGTCTGAAGAGAAAACAGTCCGCCTTTGCGGGTTTAGAGCCATGTCTTAAAAGGAGGTTAGTGATGAACGCAAATTTTATGGTCAAGGTTGAGGATGCCAAACTGCCTGATATCCAGAAGGCCCTTAAGGCTGCGGGTATCAAGGTAAGAAGCATAATAGAGGTATACAAGGAAGAGACCGCTGAGAAGAAAGAGGGGGGAGATGGCCAGGAAAAAAAGTAAAAAGGACAAGATAGAGAAAGAGGAAGAAAGAAAGGAAAGGTTGAGAAGGATCCTCCTTGCCAAAAGACAAGAGGTGCTGAAAGAGGCAAAGGAGGAGATAGGTAAGTTTATCAGGGGAGAGAACAAGGAGATCGTTGAGACCGCACTGGATGATGGTGACTGGTCAATTGTGGATGTTGCCGAGGATCTCAACCTCAGAAAGTTGACCCTTCACAAGCAGACCCTGAACAAGATTGACGAGGCCTTAAGAAAGCTGGATGAGGGCAGTTACGGGATCTGTGAGGACTGTGGTGCAGAGATACCCGAGGAACGGCTGAAGGTGATACCCTTTGCCATATACTGCGTTGATTGCATGGAGGCAAGGGAGAAGCTTGAGGAGATAGAGAAGGAGGAGTGGTAGAGGATCAGTAGTAGATCCTTTCCAGAAAGAGACCCTGTGGAGGGGCGGTAGGCCCTGCCAGTCTTCTGTCACGGCCAATGAGTATATCCCTGATCTCCTCAGGAGGGCGTTTCCCTGTTCCAGCCTCTATCAGTGTGCCCACAATATTTCTGACCATATACCTTAGGAAGGCATCGGCCTCAATCCTGAATACAATGAACTTTCCCTGGAAGAGGAAATCCAGAAACTCCAACGAGTCCTTCAGGAGGATATCTATTCTCTTAACGGTCCTGACCGTCCTTTTTGCACCGCAGCCTGAGGCCTGGAATGTTCTGAAGTCATGACGGCCGATCAGATAACTTGATGCCTTGAGCATCCTTTCTACATCAAGTCTCCTTCCAAAATAATAGGCATATCTGACAAGAAAGGGATTTTTCACAGAGGAATTGTTGATTATGTAGACATAGCTCTTTGATTTTGCATCATAACGTGGATGGAAGTTCTCTTCAGCGTACCCTGCTGATATTACCCTGATGTCCTCAGGCAGAAGGGCATTCAGGGCCCTCTGAAACACCTCTGGCAGCAGCCCCGAGGAGGTCTCAAAGGCCACCACCTGTTCAATGGCATGCACACCTGCGTCTGTCCTTCCCGCGGCAACAGTCTTTGTTTCAGCCCCGGTAATCCTTTTAAGGGCCTCCTCCAGCAGTCCCTGGATAGTAGTCCTGTCAGGCTGGATCTGCCAGCCAGAGTAGTTTGTGCCATCATACTGGAGGGTTATTCTGATTTTTTTCATAGCTCCCACTTAGAGATATATCTATTGCCAGGCTGCCTTCATTCAAAATCAGGATTTCAATTTAAGCTAAAATTAGAACTATCATTTACTTAAATCTGTCTATAAATAATTTAAATAGAAAATTATAAAACTTCAAACCCTTATGCTAATTTTTTTATTGACAATTATACCATGTAATTGGTATAAAGTTATGCTAAATAATCACGAAGGAGGTGTGGAGGTATGAAACTTGCCGTATTCGTAAACCAGTATGACGAACCAGCAATACTTGACAGGTTAAAGGCAGATAAGTTTGGTATCATACTTGTCCAGAATGGGGTGTATCATGCTGCTGTAAAGCAGAATGGCCAGTCCTCTGCCATCCTGTCAAAGGATGCTGAGTTCTACGCCCTTCAGGAAGACCTTGAGTCAAGGGGCTTTGGTTCTGCCGAGCTTGATCCTAAGGTGAAGGTTATCAACTACGAAGGTCTTGTTGATCTGATCTTTAATGACTATGAAAAATTCTTGTGGTTATAAGGAGGTCAAAGATGGGTAAATTAACGATAGGATGTTTTTCATCCCTGGTAGGGTCAATGACCCTTGACTTTGCAGTGAAGCTTGCCGAGACAGCGGTGAAGAAGGGCCATGAGGTTGACCTATGGCTCTCAGGCAATGGGGTCATGCTTGGAAAGACACGTCAGAGCAAATTCCGGGATTACTCCTATCTTGCCGGCACTGTCCAGGAGCTGATCAAGACAGGAAAGTTCCAGATATGTAACTGTGAGGCCTGTGCCAAGGCCC
>DROX01000197.1 GCA_011321725.1 Nitrospirota bacterium
TCTGGAGAAGGGATGCCTTTAAGGAGATCGGCATCGTTTACGGTGCAAGAACACCTGAGAATATCCTCTTCAGGGGAGAGATGGAGAACCTTGTGCTCAGGGATGACATAAAGTGTCTCCTCACGGTTGACAGCAGAGAGGGGCAACCCTGGGATGCCCATGTGGGCAGGGTCACCGATCTCCTTGACAGGGTAAGGATGCCCCTGAGGGATACCTCCGTGGCTGTTTGCGGTCCCCCTGTGTTCTACAGGTTTGTCCTTGAAAAGCTCCTCTCCCTTGGATATTCAAAGGGCAGCATATACATGTCCCTTGAAAGAAGGATGGAGTGCGGCATGGGCAAGTGTGGACACTGCGTGGTAGGCCACAAATATACCTGTGTGGATGGCCCCATATTCACCTACTGGGATGCCATAAATCTGCCGGAGATATTTTAGTATGAGGCCCCGATGCCAGGTAAAAAGGGGAAAAGTTATAAGGGAAGGGGGTATTAATATCCCCTTCCTGCAAGGGCAAACAGGAATTTATCGGACAGTATTGGTATGAGGGAGAAGAAAAAAACAAAGGTTGGATTTTATTCACTTACATCATGCTCGGGTGATATCCTTGAGATAACAAACATGGAAGAGGATCTGCTGAAACTCTTTGAGATAGTTGATGTTGTTGATCTTAATGTTGCCATGGCCTCAACAGGTGTAAGGCCTGAGATTGCCTTTGTGGAGGGTGCCATAACACAGCCAGAAGAGGCCAGATTCCTCAGAAAACTCAGAAAAGAGGTGAAATACCTTGTGGCCATGGGAAGCTGTGCATGTACAGGTGGGGTTATTGCAAGGGGCCCGAAACAGAGAAGGGCCTGGCTAAGGGATGTCTATCCTGAAAGCTGGGAGGAGTTCAGGTCAGGATTCCCCCGTCCCCTCAGGGATGTGATTCAGGTGGACCTGGAGATACCAGGCTGTCCTATTGAAAGGAGGTACTTCCTGCACTGCATAGCCTATCTTCTTAAAGGCGTTTTACCTGAGGTGCCCAACTACCCTGTCTGCATGGAATGCAAGATGAAGGGAAATGAATGCCTGCTGAGATACAGAGGAATGCCCTGCCTTGGTCCCATTACAAGGGCCGGATGTGGAGCCCGCCAGCCATCACGGGGCAGACCCTGTGATGGATGCTTTGGCCCCTATGCAGACGCAAACCTGGATTCCCTCGTGGAGATATTCAGGGGCCTGGGGCTGTCAGAGAGGGAGATCAAAAACAGACTTGACCTCTTCTGGGAGAGACGGAGATGAGGGAAGCCCTTATAGCACGGGTGGAAGGACACGGAAGGATTGAGGTAAAGGTAAAGAAGGGTAAACTCCAGTCCATTAAACTGGATATCCTTACCCCGCCAAGGCTTTTTGAGAAGCTCATTGTGGGAAGACATTTCTCAGAGGTCCCCACTATAGTCTCAAGGATCTGTTCCATCTGTTCTGCATCCCACAGGGTGGTCTCAGTTATGGCACTGGAGGATGCCCTGGGTATAAAGGTGCCAGAAGAGGTTGAACTCATGCGGCGTCTGCTGCTTCATGGCGGGGTACTTGAAAGCCATGCCCTTCATCTCTTTCTCCTTGCACTGCCTGATTACTACAGAAAAGCATCCTTTGTTGAGCTTTCAAAGGATGCCCCAGAACTGGTCACCCTGGGTTTCAGGCTCAAGGGGCTTGGTAACAGGATCCAGGAGACTGTGGGTGGCAGGGCAATACACCAGATTACCCCCGTTGTGGGAGGGATGAGCGCCTTCCCCCCTGCAGGCGAACTGGAGTCTATTGCAGGGGAGGCTGAGGTCCTGATGGAAAGAACCTATCTGACCTTAAAAGACGTGCCTTCACTGGAGCTGACACCACTGGCCCAGGTTGAGAACTGGGTCTCCCTCTCGGGCAGGGAGTACGAATACACGGGCGGGGATATCCTGATCAACGGAAGGGAAAGGTTGAGGGTTGAGGATTTCAGCAGGAGATTCCATGAGTCATCCCTTCCACCCTCCTATGTAAAGCATACACTCCTTGACAATGAAAAGACCTTCATGGTGGGTGCCCTTGCAAGGGTTCTGAACAACAGATCAAAACTGAAGGGCAGGGCAGGGTCTTTCTGCAGGGAGCTTGGCCTCACGAGACAGAAGAGCACCTTCATGAACAATCTTGCCCAGGCTGTGGAGCTCCTGTTCTGTCTGGAAAGGGTTTCATGGATAGTGGAGAAACTGCTTAAGAACAGGGAATGGTCAGAGGAGGGTATTGTAGTGGATTTCACCCCCCGGGCAGGCAGAGGTGTGGCAGCCATTGAGGCGCCAAGGGGATTACTGCTTCACAGATACAGCCTTGATGACAGGGGGTATGTCCTTGATGGAGACATAGTAACACCTACAGCTCTCAATCTCTCAGAGATGGAGAGAACACTCAGGGATATGGCAGGGCATCTTCTCAGGGAAGGCGTGAGGGAGCTGACCCCCTCACTGGAGATGCTCGTCCGTGCCTTTGATCCCTGCATATCCTGTTCCGTCCACCTCCTGGAGGTGTAAACAGGCTCTGCTTGCATGTTCGTCTGGTTTCAAGGAAAAACTACTTTATCAGAATAAAAATACTTTGTTCAAAACTTTTTCCTTGACAAATCTTCCTTTATTACTATATAGTAATATTATAAACAGCAATCTTGATCTAAATCAGCTGTGGAGACGAAAAAGTGTTGTCAGGGATAAAAAGGATCTCACCACTGATAGGTTGTCTTGTCTTTCTGCTGTGTTTCTCCGCTGTTACGGCGGCAGGAAACTCCTCTGCCACTAATCACAGGGCAAAGTCAGAAAAAAGGCCATCAGAGCAGATATCCAATAAAAATAAAGATATGAAAATTGAGAATCACCACAGGTTAAAGGTTGAGGATCTGGACACCGATACTCTAATTGGGGATGACGACCCTGAGGAGGATCCCTGGGACGATGGTGTTGACATGGGATGCTAACCCCCTGCAAATAGTTGCACTTCGGAAGTGCAACTATTTGCCACACCGTTACACTTTACTAAATAAGAGGAGGTAATTTGTGTAAAGGATGGTAATTTTTCGCCCGCTCCCACAGTTTTAACAACTCTTCTTGATTTTGAGATGCCCACTCTATCACCAGTCCAAGTGCACGAGGAGATAGATAGCCACCGATAACCATAAGTGTTGAAATATCTATTACTGCTCGTTGTTCTCCATACTCAACATGAAAATGAGGTGGTGCGTGATCCGCATAGAACATCTTGATAACTATACCAAAGAAGCGACATATCTCAGGCATGTTTAACAATCACTTCACGGAGTTTTGGGAAGATTTCTTCAGGTTTTTTGCCGGTTATTTTAAGGTAAAGGGCATCAGAGCATATATCTATATCTCCCTCCCAGATGATTTCACCCCCCGTGCCTATTGATACATTGCTAAATTTCTGCCAGTCCTTTAAATGAGCAAAGACTCCCCTACCTACTAAATCACTGAGATCAACAATTCCTTCAACCCCGTCAGAATACTTGATGAATAGTCGATACCCCTGGAGGGGTTTCACTTCTACTGGTCTTGGAATTCTTGTTTCTTTTTCTTTGAATTGGTCCATACCTAATTTTATCATATTCTTACATGAAGTTCACAACTATTTTCCCGTCTTATCAATATCCACACTTCAAGTCCTGCAATCATTCCCGAGATGTTTATGTGAGGTGAATTTGACATAATACATACAATTTATACATAATTATACATACGATAATGCATACAAGGAGGTGTAATGAGAACCACGCTTAATATTGATGATAAGTTGCTTGAGGAGGCATCTAAGTTAACGGGTGTCAAAGAAAAAACTGCCCTTATGAAAAAGGCCCTTGAGGCATTAATAGCCCTTGAAAGCAGCAAAAGACTGGCAAAACTCGGTGGCACTGAGAAGGCACTCAAGATGATTCCTCGTAGAAGGATTAGATAGGATGATACTTGTTGATACCTCCGTATGGGTAAATCATCTAAGAGAAGGTAACAGTAAACTGGCAGAACTGCTTGAGATGGGGCAGGTGATATGTCATCCCTTTGTTATTGGTGAACTTGCCTGCGGTAACTTAAAAAACAGGAAATTGATATTATCTCTTCTCAGTAGCCTTCCCTCGGCAGTTCAGGCAGAACATGAAGAGGTGCTTAAGTTCATTGAGCAACATAAACTGATGGGCAGAGGCCTTGGCTATGTGGATATCCATCTCCTGGCATCAGCAATGCTAACAGGAGTGCCACTATGGACCTTTGACAAAAAACTCCATAAAACTGCCTGTGAGTTGGGTTTGTGACCACCGGTCACATCATCCATGCCTCAGGCATTAAACATTTTAAGTTTTTAATCCCGCCTCTGAGATCTGACCTCTGTATAGGCCATGTAGCAATACCTCATGTATCTTACATCAAGACCCTTATCTATCCACTTAAGTCTTAAAAGACCACCCCTCCATACCTCCCCTTGTGTATCAATGCCATGATGAACCACCTCGCTATCGCAAAAGCCATTAAAAAACACTTGCATTTTATGCTTGCATGTATTACTATATAGTTATATAAGCAAACGGTGAATATTTTATTTTGAAAGGCAAATACCGGTCATTGACTGGTTTATTAAAAAATCGGAGGCTCAAGATGAAAGAGTTTAAGGAATACCTTGATGTGGCAATGAAGTTTCATGGTCATAAGTGTCCTGCCATGCCCATGGGGCTCAGGGCCGGGCTAAAGGCCATGGAGGTCCTTGGTGTGGAGAGGGCAAAGGACAAGGAACTCTTTGTCTTCTCAGAGACCGGCAAGGGACATGCTGCGGGCTGCTTCCTTGATGGCATCATGACTGCCACGGGCTGCACCTACGGAAAGGCCAATATACAGAAACTCTACTACAACAAACTTGCCTTTACCCTGATTGACCGGAAGACAGGCCGTTCTGTACGTGTATCTGTTAAACCTGACTTCTTTGAAAAGGCCCTTAACTCACCCTTTGTGCAGAAACGGAAAGAAGGCGTGCCGCCGCAGGAGATCCCGCCCGAGATTACAGACCCGCTGGTAGATAAGATATTGACTATCCCGGTTGAGGAATTCCTTGAGATAGGTGAGATAAAGGAGGTGCCCGTTGAGAAGAGATCGGGCATCTTTGAGGCAAAGAGATGCGAAAGTTGTGGAGAGCTTACCTTTGTAAACAAACTCAGACTCACTACAGATGGCAAACTGGTCTGCATCCCCTGCTCGGGGTATGGAGAATGAGGGATGGGGATAGGCTGTTATTGCCTTTGAACGGTTTGCAAGAGGCGGTGGTACCGGGCTTGAGTGATTCTATTTCGTTATTTGTTTATTAAAATCGTTCAATCAGGGTAATAGAAGGAGAAAATTATGACTATTGTAGTTGTTTCACTGCTTATCTTCGGCCTTGCCTTTGTCTTTTCCATGCTCGGCCTTGGCGGAGCCATGCTCTACATACCGGTGTTTCACTGGTTCGGATATGACTTTAAGACAGAGGCGATACCAACAGGACTTTTACTTAATGGCATCACTGTGGTGTCTGCCTCGGTTGTCTATTTCCGTGCAAAGATGGTGGATGTAAAGGGCTCAATACCCCTTGTAGTATCCTCTTTTGTGGGTGCACCGGTGGGGGCATACCTTACTGATATGATTCCTACCAGGGTATTGATACTCCTGTTTGCCATTGCCATGTGCTTTGCAGGTGCAAGGATGCTCCTTACAGCACACAAACCCGATAAAGAGAGGGATGTCTCCACAGGACTAAGGATGCTACTGATGGGTGCAGGCGGGTTCCTGATTGGCATGATCGCTGGACTTCTGGGCATTGGCGGTGGATTTCTCTTTGTCCCCCTGATGCTTGCCATTGGTTATCCAACGAAGAAGGCTGCAGCAACCAGTGCCTTTGTGGTGATATTTTCATCCTTTTCAGGGTTTGCAGGCCATCTGGCAGAGGGTCACTTCAACTGGCCCCTTATGCTTTCAACAGCCCTTGCGGTGGCTGTGGGTGCAAATATCGGTGCCTATGTGATGAAGGAAAAGATGAAACCAAAGTGGATAAAACAGATGTTTGCCCTGATACTGCTCTTTGTGGCAGCAAAACTCCTCTGGGGGTTATTAGGATAGAATAACTATTCCCCTTTTTACAAAAAGGCCAAAACGGCCCGACCCCTTGTTGTAGCTTCATTCTATGGCATTGAAAATAGTTTACTATGAGTAATCCTTGATTAGCCTTATTTTTATGAGGTGGACTTTTTCAACCTGAAAAGGCGGAACGACAATTAGTTACACTTCCGTTCAGATGTATCAAATATGAAGGCAGAGCCAGTCTGCAATTTCTTCCAGAAAGATTAATTTTAATGTCCGAGCCACTTTTGCTGAATCTCATTCCATACCCTTAAAAGAACAGGCAGGTATATTGAATTTGCACAATTAATGGTTATACTATGTATATACATAGCAATCACGGGAGGATAGAATGATAAAATAAAGGTATCACATAGAAACAGTGCAGCCTTAATTATTGATAAACCGGGGGAGATGCTCTCTCTATTCTTGACCTGATACATCAGAGCCTTTTTGCAGAGATGCTGAACCAGATCCTGAAACCAGTTCAGGAGAGGGTTCAACATGCATTTAATCGGACACTAATAAAGCAAATTATTAGCTGAATGTAGTAGAGAAAGAAAAATATATTCTAAATGGGAGTCGCAATGATCAAAACTAATTTTTTAGTAAGATTTACAGAATGCGATCCATATGGGATAGCTTCGCATCCAAATTATTTTAACTGGTTAATGGAATGCCGGATTGATTATTTTAGAAAATGTGGTCTAACAGTAGATGATTTTAATAACTCAAATATATTATTAGTCATAGTCAGGATAAATATGATTTGTAAAGATGCCTGTACTTTCGGCGATCAAATTGAAATTGAAACAATACTTCAGAAAATAAACAAGAAAAGCATAGCTTTTAAATATATTGCAAAAAATATCAATACTAATAGAGTGGTATTTGAAGCCGAGACTGTGAATTTCGTCATAAATAAAGAAGGTACATTATGCAGTTTCCCAGATTATATTTATGAAAAAATAATCAACTATAATAATACTGAAGGTGGAGGATGATTAAACCAATGTGCTGCCATACAAATATTATCAAAAAATATATATATGCTTCCCCGTTTAATGAAAGATGTAGTATGAAAAGACAGGCGGGCAATAACACAATTGCCCGCCCTGAGAGAAAAACCTACTTCACCCACACCTCATCTTCTGCTGGAAGTGCAGTAAGGGCTCCCCATTCCTTCCATGCACCTTCGTATATCTTTACATCAGGATAACCAAGGATGTGTTTTAACACCACATAGGCATGGGCTGCACGATCTGATGAGTGGCAATAGGTATAGACCGTTTTATCAGGAGTAATCCCGGCATTTGCGAATGCCTTCCTTATCTCATCAGCAGGCCTGTATAGTTGTGATTCCTTGTAGTTTGCAGCATTAACACCAGTAACATTGATTGCTCCTGGAATATGTCCACCACGAATCGCCCTGATGTTTGTCCCATTGTACTCTGGTGAGGGTCGGGCGTCATGAAGCACCACATCAGGCCTCTGCTTCTGAACCACATCCCTGAATACATCCTGCCATGTGACAATGAGATTGAGATTTGGTCCTTTTGTCATATAGGGTTTCTTCTGTTTAAAATTAAAGGGCTTTGTTGTCACAGGATAACCCTTCTTCTTCCACTCTTTGATGCCACCGTCAAGTATCTTCAGTTTGCTTACATCGTGTCCATAGAGTTCCATCACAAAAATCATCCTGCTTGCAAATATGCCGTGATGGTCATCATAGGCAACCACAGTCGTGTTGTTGTCAATGCCAAGCCTCTTCATTAGTTCTAAGAACTGGTTTATTCCCGGGTATTTATTGGGTGGATATTTTGTGTAGTCTTCCAGGTCTACATGTCTTGTGACCTTCGCGGCATTCGGTATATGCCCCTTATCATAAGAGCCGGGTTTGTTCTGTACATCCACTATTCTGATGTTTGGGTTATCAAGATTTTTTTTCAACCAGTCTGCACTTACAAGTACATCTGCCATTGCAGTTGATGCTGTAAAGAAAAGTCCAACCAGCACTACCAGAATGAATAGCCTCTTTGTTTTCATCATAAACCTCCTCCTTTGAATTTTTTATCCTGCCATGAAGACAGAGCAATCCTCATGCCTGTAGCCCAAAGATGGGGAATTGTCTCTGTGATGCCTGTTAAATAAAGGGACAGGTTCTTGAGAAGTAGAAATCCTGCTGTTTCATAATGAAAGGTATTTCAGGATGAAATGAAATCAGTTGAGTTTGTATCTCTTCATCTTGCGCCATAGTGTAACAGGGCTTATGCCGAGCAACCTGGATGCTATCTCCCTCTTCCCGTCGGCCTTCTGAAGGGCACGGCTAATCAGAATACGCTCCATCTCCTCAATATTCAATGTGGTATCAGTGAGATCAGTCTCAGGACCGAGCTTATCATCTGGAATCTGGATGTTGTTCAATCTCTCCCTTGTCTCCATTATAACAGCCCGTTCAATTGCATTCTCAAGCTCTCTCACATTGCCGGGCCAGTGGTATTTCATCATCCTCCTTATAACATCAGGATGGATTTCATGTATAGCCTTGTTGTACTTCTCTGAATATTTATTCAGAAAGAAGTGGGCAAGAAGGGGTATATCCTCTTTTCTCTTTCTCAGTGGCGGAATCTCAATAAATACCACATTGAGTCTGTAATAAAGGTCTCTCCTGAACCGGCCAAGTTCAATCTCCTTCTCAAGGGCTACATTGGTTGAGGCGATTATTCTCAGATCCACACCCAGGGGTTTTGTTCCGCCAACCCTCATGATCTCACCTTCCTGGAGAACCCTCAGGAGTTTTACCTGGAAATTCTGTGTAGTAGCATTGATTTCGTCAAGAAATAATGTGCCTCCAGAGGCAGCCTCGAAAAGGCCCTTCTTCTGCCTTTCAGCACCTGTGAAGGCCCCTTTTTCGTATCCGAAGAGCTCGCTTTCAAGGAGGCTTTCAGGCAGTGCTCCGCAGTTTACAGGGAGAAACACGGCATTTTTACGGACGCTCAATCTATGTATGGCCCTGGCCACAAGTTCCTTACCCGTGCCTGTCTCACCCTGTATGAGCACAGTGGTATCAAGGGGCGCTACCCTGGATACAAGCTCCTTGATTTCAGTGATTATCCGTGACTGACCGATTATCTCTTCGGTCCTGCATTCATTGAGCCAGTCCTTGAGCCGAATGTTCTCCCTCAAGAGCCTTACATGTTCAACCGCCCTGTTTAAAATAAGCATGAATTTATCAGGTTCAAAGGGTTTTTCTATGTAATCGTAGGCACCAAGCTTCATGGCCTCAACCGCAGAATTGACAGTCCCATAACCTGTGATGACAATTACGGTCATATTGTTGTTTAAAGACCTTGCCACTTTCAGGAGTTCCATACCCCCTATATCCGGCATCTTGAGATCGGTTATGAGTATATCTGGAGGTGCCTCCTTTATGGCCTCCAGGGCCATTGTGCTGTCTGTAAAGGCTGAGACTGAAAGCCCCCTCCTATCAATCAACTCTTCAATTAGCTGGCACATCCTGAGGTCGTCATCCACTATCAGGAGTCTTATATCTTCTGCACCTCTATGCATCTGCAACAAGCCTCACCCTGAATATACTCCCCTCTTCCGGGGAATTTACCACCTCTATGGTTCCACCTATCCTGTTAACTATACCTGATGAGATGGAAAGCCCGAGCCCTGTGCCTTCTCCTACAGGTTTGGTTGTAAAGAAGGGATCAAATATCCTGTGTCTTATACTTTCTGGTATTCCAGGGCCGGTGTCTTTAAACTCTGCCACAACCATTTGATCTTCATTATAGGTTCGTATATGGACCCTTCCATCCTTTCCAATTGCCTGCAATGCATTAAGCAGTATATTGATAAAGACCTGCTCTATCTCGCTTTGGGAACCTCTCACAATGGGTACATTATTCAGCTCTGTCTCTATCCTTATCTTTCTCTTCAAGGCCTCCTTCTTTAAAAGCTCAACGGCAGAGTTTATAGCACAGTTGACATCGCATCTGCCCACTGGTGTCTCTTCTGGGAGCCTTGCAAAGTCAAGCAGGCCTTTGATTATCCTGCTACAGCGTTTTGTCTGTTCGGCGATAATGCCGAGCCATTCTATCTGTTTCTCTGTGAGGTTTTTGTCTTTTAATAATAGTCTGGAATAACCAAGTATGCTACCCAGTGGTGTGTTGAGTTCATGGGCTATGCCTGCTGACATCTGGCCCAGCGAAACCATCTTCTCCGTCCTGAGCATCAGCTCCTCTGCCTTCTTCTTCTCGGTGACATCTATCAGCACCTCTATCACACCCTTTGTTCTGCCCTCATGGTCCTTCAGGGGGGTGGTAACCACCTGGAAGTATTTGTCCTTTTTCTTTACCTCTCTCAGGGTTACCGCCCTGCCTGTGGCAAGTGTCTCTACTGCAGGACAGTCAAGCCCGGGTGAGTCCTTGTAACAGTAAACCTCATAACAGAATCTGCCTCTTATGTCCTCTGAAGGCTCTGATACAAGCATCTGACGCTGTTTTTCATTACAACGGATTATCCTGAAGTCACTGTCAATTATTGATATGCCCACACCGGTTGCATTGAATATAGCCTGCAGCTCATCCCTTGCCAGTTCAAGTTCCCTGTTTGTCTGTCTAAGATGCTCCAGGATCTGCTGGAATGCACCTGCCACAATTCCGATAGGATCAAACTCAAGAAGGGTCTCGTCATCAAGTTCCTCTGGTTTCAATGGCTGGGTACCCATCACCTCGAGCAACTGGTTCACTTTTTCCCTGATATACTGGATATACCTTTTGTTTAATACCTTGAGGTGTCTGTTCTCTGTCTGGAGCGATATGGGATCAGGTACTTTCATTGTCTGGCAGTAATCCTTATCTCATAATAGTTTTCTGTCCTTTTTACAAAGACCCTGTAGCCCATTGCCTCTGCTGAGCTGGGGATTGTTCTTGTGGCATCGCGGTGGTCTGTCCTTACCACCACCTCAACCTCACCTTTTCTGAGCCTTTCATGATGTGTGTTTATCTCCTTAAGTGCAACAAGCAGACAGGCGGGGCAGACCTGACCGAGGATATTGATATCAACCGTCTCTTTCCTGTTCATACCTTTATTACCACCTTCTTAAGTATTATAGCACCCAGGTAGGCCCCTATTGTCATGGCCGGGACAAAGAGAAGGGCCTGAAAGGAAAG
This sequence comes from Nitrospirota bacterium, assembly GCA_011321725.1. GTDB lineage: Bacteria > Nitrospirota > Thermodesulfovibrionia > Thermodesulfovibrionales > JdFR-85 > JAADHP01. Next base: position 11,335 of record DROX01000197.1, read on the forward strand.
AATCCCCAGACCGCCAAGGACAAATTTTACATTACAGCCCGAGGCCACCCTTGCACCTATAGCAATCATCATGCCACCTGTAAAGGCAGATATGGTCTGCCTCAATGGTGGCAGACCATAAACCCTGAACTCCCTGTAAAAGAGGGATATGAGAAATGCACCCAGTATTACACCGATTATAAGGGAGACCTCTGATGCTGTGATGATATCAAAACGGGCAGATGCCCCTCCTTCCAACACAACATCTCCTGTGTCAACCCTTACAGAGGGTGACTGAAAGTACAGAACCCTGGCATAATGAGAGGGCCAGAGAGCCTTTTCAAAATAGGCGCCAATCTTTGCATAACCTGTGGTAATCCCCATGGGCCAGCCTGAAAGGATATAGACCAGAAGGTTTAATAGGGCAATAATCACACCTGCCTTCCAGGGCTTCAGATAACCCACTGCATAGGCCTTTACATCCCATATCCCCTTCTTTTTCCATCTGAGAAAAACAGTTAATGAAAACAGGACAAAGACACCTGTGAAGGCTGCTTCAATCCCCGGGGAGAGATCATAAAGTGTTATGTACCGGCCAATCTGATAGGTTTTATATAAATGACTGAAGATGGGGTGGATCTCGGCATAAAGGAGGCTTCCTGTGATGATCCCGAAAAAGCCTATCAGATTTGCGAGGTTTCCGGAGGCCATCTTGTAGAGTGTACCCACCACGCATCCGCCGGCAAGCACCATGCCCACCCCGAATATAAATCCGCCTGCAAGGCCCATGAGTGAGGGCCCTGAATAGGGAGGCGGTGGATAAAAAGGCAGAAGACCTGCCAGACGGGCCGTGAAAAAAAGAACCATTGAGACTGTAACAAGCAGGTAAAGTGACCTGAGAAGGGTAAAATCCCTGAACAGAAAGGCATCCCTGAACATCCCTGCCATGCAGTAATCACCCCTGTAGAGCACCACCCCGAACACCACACCTGCAAGAAGATTTACAAGAAAGACCAGATAGGTATTTGCAATCAGCATGAAGATAATTATACCAGAGATGCAGAAATAACAACAGTATTTCCTTCACAAAAGACAGGGGCAAATCAGGATATTCTTCAGACATGATTCCGTGATAATCCTCTCCCATAAGAAGGCTACAGAAGGAAAACAGAAACCAATGCATATTTACAGGGCAGATCTTCTGAGACGGGCTGGAAGTATGTGCCAACACCTGTTTTTTGATACCAATAGAGGGGCAGGGCAATCAAGTAAAGAACAGATCATACAGACCCAGTGGTGCTGAAGAAGTCCAACCCATTTACCCATCTACTCATCTACTCATTCACTCATCTACTCATCTACTGCTCACTGTCAACTCCTGTTAAACAGCAGTGATGGTGTTAAATTTATGTTTGCATTATATCACTATATCGTGATATAATCATTATCATGAGGGATTTCCTGGCCATTACAAAGGCACTGTCTGATGAGACAAGGATACGGATTATGAAGCTCCTTGAACATGGCGAGCTGTGCGTATGCGAACTCATGGAGGTGCTGGGGATGGGGCAGTCCACGGTGTCAAAGCATCTCGGGATACTTCATAGTGCAGGGCTTGTGGAGCGAAGAAAAGAGGGTACCTGGTCTTACTACAGACTTGCCGAAGAGGCAGTGAACAAATACAATCTTCTCTTCAGAGAGGTCATGAGGCAGGTGCTTAATGATGACAAACAGGTGAAAGAGGATTTACGGACATTGAGTAAACTAAAAAGAAAAATCATAACCTGTGGTAAGTGATTGTATAATTCCAGTGTTCTCTCTGAAACTCTCTGGTTAAGATTTTTGAGGAGGCTTTATGCTTAAGGTGATGTTTCTCTGTACAGGAAATTCCTGCCGTAGCCAGATGGCCGAGGGGCTTGCAAGGCACTACGGTAAAGGTTTAATTGAGCCTTACAGCGCAGGACTTATGCCAGCCGGTGTCAATCCCTTTGCCATAAAGGTGATGAAGGAGATCGGTATTGACATCTCAGGGCAGACCTCTGATGCAATTGATGAAGATCTCCTGAGAAGGATGGATCTGATCATCACCCTCTGCGGCCATGCAGAGGCTGCCTGCCCCGCCACACCCCCTGAGATAAGGCGCATCCACTGGCCCATTGATGACCCTGTAGGCACAGTGGGCACGGAGGAGGAGATTCTCAGGGCCTTCAGAAGGACGAGGGATGAGATCAAAGAACGGATACTTGGATTGATAAAAGAGATAAAAGGAGGAAACAAATAAATGGCAAGAGTTAAGGGGCTTTCCTTTGTTCAGCGCTTTTTAACACTCTGGATTTTCCTTGCAATGGCCTTTGGGGTGGGGCTTGGTTATTTTGTTCCAGGTGTGGAGGGGTTTTTAAACAGATTCAGTGTGGGTACCACAAATATACCCATTGCCATAGGACTGATACTCATGATGTATCCGCCTCTTGCAAAGGTCAGGTATGAGGAGCTGCCAAGGGTCTTCAGCAACAAGCGAATACTTGCCATAAGCCTTATTCAGAACTGGATCGTGGGTCCCATAGTGATGTTTGTCCTTGCCGTAACACTTCTCAGAGACATGCCTGACTACATGGTTGGTATAATCCTTGTGGGGCTTGCAAGGTGTATTGCCATGGTCCTTGTCTGGAATGACCTTGCCTGTGGTGATCCAGACTATGTGGCAGGGCTTGTGGCATTCAACGCCCTCTTTCAGGTCTTTACATACTCTATCTATGCTTATATCTTTATCACCTTCTTACCACCACTCTTTGGCCTTGAGGGTACTGTGGTAAATGTGAAGATGGCAGAGATTGCCAAGAGCGTATTTATCTACCTTGGGATACCCTTTGTCGCTGGCGTGATCACGAGATTTACTCTTATTAAAATTAAAGACAAAAGATGGTACCACGAGAGGTTCATACCGAAGATAAGCCCCGTTACTCTGGTGGCACTTCTTTTCACCATAGTGGTGATGTTTTCCCTTAAGGGTGAATACATAGTGAAACTTCCCCTTGATGTTCTGAGGGTTGCCATTCCACTTTTCATATACTTTGTCTTTATGTTTTTGCTCACCTTTTTTATTGCAAAAAAGATTGGTGCAAACTATCCCATATCAGCCACACTGAGTTTCACTGCTGCATCAAACGACTTTGAACTCGCCATTGCAGTGGCAGTGGCTGTGTTCGGGATCAGCTCAGGTGCTGCATTTGCAACAGTGATAGGCCCTCTTGTTGAGGTACCGGTGCTGATTGGGCTTGTAAATGTGGCACTTTATTTCCAGAAAAGATTCTACCCGGAAGAGTACTGCAGAATTGAGGCTACAGAGCCACTATAAGGAGGTAAGACCATGAAAGTAGAGATCTATGATCCACCCATGTGCTGTTCCTCAGGCCTTTGCGGGCCGAATATTGACCCTCTGCTTGTCAGGGTAAACGAGGCGATTCTCAACCTGAAAAAGCAGGGCGTTGAGGTGCAGAGGTTCAACCTTGCCCAGCAACCAAAGGCATTTATGGACAATCCTGATGTGAAAGACCTTCTTGCCAGAGAGGGCAAGGAGATACTGCCCATCACCATGGTGAATGGTGAAGTCTTCAAGACCTCTGGGTATCCTTCCTATGAGGAACTCTGCAGGGCACTGGGCATTGAGCCGAAAAAAAGTATTCCTATATTTAGGGTTTAACAGGTGCAATGCTAACGAAATTGATCAGGGCAAGGAGTGCCAATAATGTCTGATTTAAAAACAAAATTTATCGCTTCATCCATTAACCGATCAACCACTTCACCGGCATATCTTTTCTTTTCAGGAAAAGGCGGGGTGGGAAAGACCACCATGGCCTGTGCCACGGCCATCGGTCATGCCCTACAGGGCAGAAGGACCCTAATTGTCTCAACCGACCCTGCCTCTAACCTCTCGGATGTATTTGAGCAGGATATAGGCCACAGGGTGGTGCAGGTCAGGGGAGTTGACAAGCTCTTTGCCATGGAGATTGATCCTGATGAGGCCACCCGGGAGTACAAGGAGAGAATAATCGCACCCTTCAGGGAGGTTATGCCCGAGGATGTGATAGCCTCCATTGATGAACAGCTAAGCGGACCCTGCACAACCGAGATGGCTGCCTTTGACAGGTTTATTGATTTCATGGAGACCGATGATTATGACATCATAGTATTTGACACAGCCCCCACGGGCCACACAATCAGGCTCCTGGAGCTTCCTGTTGACTGGTCCAGACACATTGAGGAGGCATCAAAGGGTACGGGGCAGACATGCCTTGGCCCGGTGGAGACCATCCAGGGATCTAAGGAGCGGTATGACCGTGCAACTACACTCCTGAAAGACCCTGAAAAGACAAGATTTATATTTGTCATGCGACCTGATGAACTGTCCTTATACGAGGCATTGAGGGCTTCAAAGGAGCTTGAAAGTATAGGGATCAGCAAAGGCGAGATTATCATAAACGGTATCCTCCCTGAGGAGGTCTGTGAGGTGGAGTTTTTCAGAAAGAAATACACCGCCCAGCAGAAGGTCATAAAAAAGGCAGAAGATATCTTTATTGATATACCCAAGAGATACATGCTGCTAAGGGATTCTGAGGTGAAGGGAATTGATGCGCTCAAGTCCATGGCAGAGGAGTTGTTTGACGGTGAAAGACCTGCATATAACACAGTAGCTCTTTCCTCTTCATCCCAGGCAATCAATGTCAAAAGGCCTGACATAGATTCTCTCTGGCTTCCTCGTAGAGAGACAAGGGCGATCTTTTTCACCGGAAAGGGCGGGGTTGGCAAGACCACCATATCCTGTACTACGGCCCTTTACACAGCCCAAAAAGGCCAGAAGACCCTACTTGTTACCACAGACCCTGCCGCACATATCGGTGAGGTGCTTATCCGGGAGATTGGCACCGAACCGGTAAAGGTGAGGGAAAACCTCTTTGCAGTGATGGTTGACCAGGAAGAGGCATTTAAGGAATACAAAGAGCGGATACTGAAGGAGGCAAGGGGCAGATACTCTGAGGATATGCTCCGGGCAATGGAGGAGGAACTGAACTCTCCCTGCACTGAGGAGATGGCAGCCTTTGACAGGTTCATACAGTTCATTGTATCCCGTGAGTATGATGTCATAGTCTTTGATACCGCACCTACAGGCCACACCCTGAGGCTACTGAGCCTTCCCTTTGATTATGCAAGGCAGGTGGAGATGATGGTATCTGGAGCCGATGCTGCCAGGCCAGAAGAGGATAGGGAAAACCCTTTCAGAGAGATAATCAATATCCTCAAGGACCCTGAAAGGACAACCTTCTCGGTTGTCCTCTATCCTGAGTCCACACCCATTGAGGAGTCCTACCGTGCCATGGTTGACCTCAAAGAGGCAGGCATTGAGACGCAATTAGTGGTGGCAAACATGCTCATCCCCGAGGAGGTCTGTGTTAACAACTTCTTCCGTAACAGAAGGACCATGCAGTTAAGATACCTGCAGGAGATAGAGGAGAGATTTGGACTCCCCGTGCTTTCATTTCCTCTGATGGAGGATGAGATAAGGGGAATGGAGATGCTTGAGATGGCTGTAAGGTATCTTAGGAATACTTAGTATTTTCATTCATGAATGCAGAATTCCTTATCAAGAGGCTATCCGAATCTGTCAGTGCAGACCCGGACAGTAGTGGAATTAAATAAATTTTGACTTGTGGTTAATTTCTTTGATAAACTCAACTTATGCTTGATATTGAGAAAATAAAAAAGGTTTTAAAAGAGGACGAGAGAATTGTTTTTGCATACATCTTCGGTTCTTATGCCGGGGGTGATAAAAACTTCAGGGATGTGGACATAGGGATCTATTGTAAAGAGGATTTCCTTGAAAAGCCCTTTGAGGTGACATCAGACCTGAAGGTGGCACTTTACAGGGAAACCTCTGAGCCTGCTGACCTTTTTGACATCGTTATAATAAATTTTCTTTTTAACTCAGAAGAACTGGATTCCCTTATTCTTCTTGGAGAGATATTTGATGGAGTACTTCTTGTTGACAGAGACCCAGACCTCAGGACAGACCTCATTGAGAGGGTCTCCAGAATGTTTCTTGAGGCAGAGGGACTGATGAAGGAGGCTTATTCGTGAGACTCTCAGAGCAGAGGATTCAGAAGTATTTAAATGAAGTTCTCCAGTGTGCCAGAAAGGTAGAGCAGATTATATCAGGCACTGAGGACTTACAGGAAAAAGACATCCTTGCCTTAAAGTATCTTGTAATTGAGGTTGCCGAGGCTATGGCAAATACACTCCAGCATATCCTTGCAAAGGAGTTTGGGGTATCTGTTAAGGGATATGTGGATACTATACTCAAGGCAGAAGACAAGGGTGTTATATCTCATGAACTCTTTCTCAGGATCAAACCCTTTTTTGACTTCAGAAATGCCCTGATTCATCGTTACTGGAAGATAGACGATAAGTTGTTTTTGAAAAATCTCAAAGAGGGTTATAGGGACTTTTTGAGATTTATTGAGAAGATTGAAGAAGGCTTTCTAAAAAAAGATTCTTAACCCCTCTAAATCAGCCTACAAGAAAAATTGCTATAATTTCCAGTAT
>DROX01000198.1 GCA_011321725.1 Nitrospirota bacterium
CCCTGTAGCAGTTTCCGCATCTTGTGCATCTTGACCCATCCTTCTTCAGCTTCAGGATCGCTGCCTTTGAGAATACATACTGAAGCGCACTCATGGGACAGAAGAGGCAGAAGAAACGTTTCTTTACAAAGGCACCTGTGACAAAGAGCCCTGTCACGATCATTCCGAGGCCCGTGAGTACAAGCTTCGTCTTTGAACTGAAATCAACAATAAGCTGGCTCATGTCACCCGAGAAAAGGGGCAGGACCGTTCTGCCAGGACATATCATGCAGAAGGGCGTGGAGAAATCATGAGGGAGCCTGGGCATACCTGCAATGGAGTTGCTTATACCGAAGGGAAGAAGGATCAGAAGGGCAAGGAGTATATACTTTATCTTCTTCAACCGCCTGAATGATCTCTCGGAATATGAGCCGTATCTGACCCTGCACCTTGTTCTTGCCTTTGTTATCCAGTCCTGTACGGTTCCCACAGGGCAGAGAAATCCACACCATGACTTGTTCAGGAGGATGAAAAGCCCGAGGAATGTAAGAAGCCCTGTGAGGATGCCAATCCCCCTGCCTGTAAAAAGGCTCTTCAGGGGAATATTCATCTGATGCTGGAATCCAAAGAGGTAACAGGAACCACCCCGCTTTTCCACAAAGGGGCATGCAAAGGTTGGCAGTTGGTTACCAAGGTCTATTGCAAGGTAGCCTCCATAAAGCAGGAGTCCGAATGCAGCTAACTGGATATAGAATCTGAAGCGATTAATATCCGAATTGTTTATGCTCTGTCTAATCCTTTTCATTGAATACCACCTCTTTCAAGGGTCTCTTCCGTCTCTCCCTGTAGATGAAGATGGATACCCCCGTAAGGGTCAGTGTAATCATACCAACAGAAAAACCTGCGAGGTATGATGTGTAGTCCTTCCTGGACGGAGAGTACCACCACGAGAGGGTTGAAACCATCTTTATGGCATTATAGGTCTCACCTGAATAAGTACCCTTATCTTTAATCTCATATTCTGCGGTTACGTAAAATCTATCCCTGTGCTGGCTTCTGAAATGGCTCCAGCTATCAGGATAGTAATCCCTGATAAGCTGGAATGTTACCCTGCCATCACTGTCAGTGATTTTTTCCTTGCACCACCCCCTTGCGGTACAGAGCCTGACCCTGGCCTTTTGAGCAGGGCGTCCGTAGGAGAAAACCCTGAAGGGAATCCTGTCGCCCGATCTGGTATAGGAATGGAAATTACCATCCCACAACCCGTAACCCACGATCTCCAGGGGCACTGTATCAAGGAACCGTGGTCTGAGCCTCTCCCGGTCATATTTATAATCATGTCCCCATGAGCAGTGGTGATGAATGGTCATCCACTTGGCCACCCTCACGACGAGTATGCCATCAATGACCTTCCTGTCAATAACATACAGGTTATGCACACCATGCATTGGCCCGTCACCAAAGGGTGTCCTGAAGGAAACACTCATGCCACCGCCCTTCTTCTTGATGGCAACTCTTTCAATTGAACCGTCTGGATGAAGCACATAGGCCTCTGCATCCTTTGACAGGTTAGCGTCATTAAGGCTGTAAATCCGGACAGGGGCAGGCCTGTGTTCCGACTCCACAGGTCTCCTGCCCCTATCGGATAGGGGAGGAAGGCTGAGTTGTAGTGGATTTATATCAGCCGCACTGGCGATGCATGGCAACGCCAGTGCAACAACAGATATTAGAAATATGAATTTTCTTGCGATACCCTTCATAACATCTCCTCAGAACCTGTAGGTGGCCCTGATAATAAAGCTCTTCGGGGAAGCAGGTGTATATCTTTTCACTCCTCTTGTATCCTTGGTCACCTGGACGGCATATCTCTTGTCAAAGATGTTATCCATTACCAGCGCTATATCAAAGCTTCCCTTCTCATAGCCCACCATTGCATTGGTTACAAAGGAATAGCCCTTGTATCTTTCAGAGTTGGCATTGTCCATATAATAGGGACCCCATGTGTGTGTCTGGATGCTGAATTTAAGACCCGAGGGATGCCTGTAATTGGTAAAGATGGAGTACTGGTGTTTTGGAACATAGGGCAGCCTGTTACCGCTTCTGTCCATGTTGACCGTCCTGCGGCCGACCCTTACAGGTTCAGTGAATTCCTCAAATTTATAGTCTGAATAGCTATAGGTGATACCCACTCTCCATGAGCTGGTAAGAAAATAGGAACCGGAGAATTCAAATCCCTTCTTTCTGGTCTTTCCTGCATTGATATAATCGGTGGTGCCATCCTCCTGGATCACCCTGACGATCTCGTCCTTTACCGGGGAGTAGTAGATGGCGGAATCAAACATCCATTTTGAGTATCTTGCCTTAACGCCAAGTTCGTAATTACTCACCTTTACGAGTTCAAGATCAGGGTTCTCTGTTATCTCACCCTCAGTGGGTGTCTGTATCCCTGTTGAGATGTTCCCGTAGACATGGATCTTTCCGGTGAGTTTGTAGGTTATCCCGATTCTCGGGCTGAAGGCATCATAGCTTTTCTCAATACTGTAGTCTCCGCAGTTTGTAAGCCGTGAATCCGGACAGTCAAGGTACGTCCCGGTACTCCAGTCATAATCAGCATCCTTTGTCCCGCTGATGTCAAACTTCACCCTGTCAAATCTTATACCAAGGTCCACGATCCATTTCTCAGCCGGCCTGATGGATTCCTGAAGATATACACCCCAGAGAAGGGTCTTCCTCTTCTGAACCTCTATCTTTTCACCTGCATCATCAGATAGGACCTCTGTTATCCTGCCCCTGTAACCGGTAGCATATTCAGCATACTTGAAATAGTCTGTATCCTGGTCATCGTACCTTATGGTAAACCCAGCGGTAAGGGTTCCCTTCATATTCCAGAGGTCATGCCTCTGATTCACCTGGATATCTGTTCCATAGGTCATTGTATCAGCATCATTTATTCTCCCTGTCACCGGATGGTGATGTCGCCATTTATTTATAAAGATCACGGGTTTGAACTCAAAGCTTCCTATCTCCTTTGTTACCTTTGAGCTGAAGAAGAGGCTCTCAGAGTACCGTCCAGAGTACTGCCATGGACCATATGTCTCTCTTGCCCTGCCTGTTCTCAGGTATTTCTCAAACTGTTCCTCGCTCAATGAGCCGGGCAACTGCAGCGACGCCTTGGTATAGCTCAGGAAGTTCTCCACCGTTGTACCGTCATTGAAGATGAAGGAGGGCTGGATGGAAACCTGGTTCGTCCAGAACTTGTTCCATCTTCTCCAGGAGTTGTCCGACTGCCTCCTGCTTCCGCTGAGTGAGATGAAGAAATTCTCGCCAATACTGTTTGAGTATGAGAGGTGATAGAGCTGTGTGTTGAAGTCACCTGCGCCTATCTTTATTGATCCGCCCTTTCTCTTGAAAGGACCCTTTGTGATTATATTGATCACACCTCCTGCTGCGTTTGCACCCCAGAGAGTGGAATTAGGCCCCTTCACAACCTCAACCCTCTCAATGAGTTGCGTGTCAATAAAATCAAGCCTTGTGAGGCTGTCAGGGTCTGTAATGGGAACCCCGTTCAGCAGAACCATTATCTCTCTCACACCATAACGTGCCTTCAGACCAGAGCCCCTGATTATCAACCTTGAGTCGTATCCCTGGTTCCTTGTATCTATCAGGACACCGGGGGTGCCTATCAGGGCCTCCTTGAGGTTGAACATCTTCGTATCCTTCAGCCTGTCTTCTCCCACGATTGCCACACTCGCCGGAACCTCCTCTGTCTTCCTCTCCAGCCGTGTGGCAGTAATGCTGATCTCTTCAAGTTGTTGCCCTGTTCCCACAGTTTC
>DROX01000199.1 GCA_011321725.1 Nitrospirota bacterium
AGGACCATGTTATTATAGTAAGCACTAACTTAACATGAAAAAGCGACTGAAAAAGATTAACACAAAGGAACGCCTGCTTGAAGCAACCTTTGAACTTATCTCTGAAAAGGGTTATCTTGGTACCACCACCAGGGAGATAGCCTCAAGGGCAGGGGTTACAGAGATAACCCTCTTCAGGCATTTTGGCTCAAAGGAGAGGCTCTTTGAGGAGGTTCTGAAGAAGTACACATTCCTGCCCCGCCTGAAAGAGATCATACCAAGGGTCAAGGACAGCCCCCCTGAAGAGGCACTGTCAGAGATGGCGCTGAGATTCATTGAAACCCTGAAGGAGCGAAAGGGTATGGTAAAGATCATGCTATCAGAGATGAATGTTTATCCTGACAAGATAAGAAAGGTCTATGAGAAATTCATAGAGGAACTTGTAAAGACCCTTTCAGGTTACTTTGATACACTAAGGGACAGGGGCACCATAAGAGACATAGATACACATCTTGCATCAAGGGCCTTCCTGGGGATGGTCTTCTGCTATTTCCAGGCAGAGGAGATCACGAAATCAAGAAGGATCACCAGAAAAGAGGCAGAGCGTGTGGTCAGGGAGTTTGTGGACATCTTTCTGAAGGGTATAGGGGGATAGGAGGAAGAGAGTGAAAGGAGCCGGTATCATAGCAAGAGGGTTAATAGTTGTCATTGCAGTGTTTTTTGTATTGTTTCCATCCATAGTACACCCGCAGAGCAGGAAAGGGGATAAAAAGAATGCCATGCCGCCTGCCCTTGTGGTTGTTGAGAGGGTGAAAAAGGGCATGATGAGTCCAAAGGAGGAGTTTGTGGGTTCTGTCTATTACAGAGAGATATCAGACCTTTCCTCTGAGGTGAGCGGCAAGGTGGAGGATTTCTATTTCAGAGAAGGCCAGAGGGTAAAGAAAGGCCAGGTGCTCGTGAGGATTGATTCCAGTCTTCTCCAGAAAGACCTTGAGGCAAAAAGGGCGGATCTGATCTCCCTTGAGGCGGAGATAGACAAGGCAGAGAAGGATTTCAAAAGGATAGATGCCCTGTACAGGGAGGACTCCATTGCCGGGCAGGTATATGATGAATACCTTTACAGGCTCAAATCCCTTAAGGCAAAGGGGAATTCTCTCAGGGCGGTAATTGAGAGGATGGAAATAGAACTCAAAAAGCACAGGATTGTTTCGCCCTTTGACGGGGTGATTATAGACAGGCTTGTTGACAGGGGGGAATGGCTTAGTCCCGGGAAAACAGTAGCCACCATTGCAAGACTTTCGCCCGTGGATGTTGTTGTTGATATTCCCGCAGATGTAATAAGGTATATCAAGAAAAATCAGAAAGTGGATGTAAAGATAAACGGCAGGGATTACAAAGGCATGATAACCGCTGTTGTTCCACGGGGGGATATATCATCAAGAACCATCCCTGTCAAGGTCTCCCTCACAAACAGAGGTGGGTTGTTTGAGGGCATGGAGGCAAGGGTGATGCTTCCCACAGCCCCTGAGAGAGAGGTGCTACTGCTTGACCGTGATGCCCTGCTGAGGCTGTCTGGAAAGACAGTGGTATTTACCGTGGCAGAGGGAAAGGCAAAGATGATCCCTGTTGATGTACTGGGATACGATGGACTTACAGCAGGGGTTCTCTCCGATTATATCACTCCTGGAATGCAGGTAATCATCAAGGGCCATGAGAGACTGAGAGACGGACAGCCGGTACTGGTGAGTCGTTAATGGACATTGTCAGGTTCTCCATAGAAAAGCCTGTAACTGTTATTGTGGGGATTATACTGGTAGTGCTTTTTGGTCTCATAAGCCTGGGGCAGATGCCCTACCAGTTGAGCCCCACTGTCACCGAGCCTGAGATTACCGTAACCACCACATGGCGGGGTGCTACACCCTATGAGGTGGAGCGAGAGATTATTGAAGAGCAGGAAAGGGTTCTGAAAGGCATCCCTGGACTTGTGGATATGGAGAGTTCTGCCTATAACGGGATGGGGAGCATCACCCTGAGATTCAAGATAGGCACAGATGTGGATGATGCACTCCTGAGGGTATCCAACAAGCTTGATGAGGTCCCAGCCTATCCCGAGAATGTTGACAAGCCTGTGATTAATGCCACAGGAGCAGCCACCTCACCTGTAATATGGATGATCCTGAAATCCAGGAAGGACAACCCCAGACCTGTTGATACCTATATGACGTACTTTGAGAACGAGATAAGGCAATACATAGAGCGTGTTGATGGAGTGGCTGACCTGTTTGTCAAAGGCGGCAGGGAAAGGCAGATGCATATCATCGTAAGACCCGAAAGGCTTGCCTCCTACGGAATCACTATTACAGAACTCATCCAGACCCTGAGAGCAGAAAATATTAATATCTCTGCAGGAAATCTGGGGGTGGGAAGAAGGGATTACAGGATCAGAACCACGGGAGAGTTTAGTTCTCCTGAGGATATTAAAAGGGTTATCATCAGGTCTGACGGGCAGAAGAGGGTCTACCTTGGGGATGTTGCTGACGTCAGATACGGATATGAGAAAAAGACAGTCTCCATGATGCAGAATGGTGAACCTGGTATAGCCGTGGGCGTAAAACCCGAGCCAGGAACAAATATTCTTGAGATGACAGACAATGTTGAAAAGGTTGTGCAATGGCTCAACAGAGAGAAACTTGCTCCACAGGGGATATATCTTGACTGGGTCTATGACCAGAGACCCTACATAAGAGGAGCTATAGGGCTTGTTAAAAAGAATATACTCATTGGAGGGATTCTTGCAGTAGCTGTACTTCTGATTTTCCTGAGGAGCTTTTCCTCAACCGTGGTGGTTGCCACAGCCATACCCATCAGTGTGATAGGCACCTTTATAGTGATGAACGGTCTTGGCAGAAACCTGAATGTGGTGAGTCTTGCAGGGATTGCCTTTGCTGTGGGCATGCTTGTGGATAATGCCATTGTGGTGCTTGAAAACATAGATCGCCACAGGTCAATGGGAAAATCGGCCTTTCAGGCCTCCTATGACGGCACAGGTGAGGTATGGGGTGCTGTGCTTGCTTCCACCCTTACAACAATTGCGGTCTTTCTGCCTGTTGTGTTTGTAAAGGAAGAGGCAGGACAGCTTTTCAAGGATATAGCCATTGCTGTGAGTTGTGCTGTTCTGTTGAGTCTTTTTGTTTCCATATCCGTGATCCCCATGTTCTCAAAGCAGCTTTACAGTATTGCCGGAGAAAAGAGGAAGTACGGCCTGGTCCTTGCCAGGATAGGGGATAGGTTAAGTGACCTTTTCATATCTCTTTTGAGGATTGTTCTCCGGAGCTGGTACAGCAGAGTTGTGACAGTTCTGACCCTTACCTTTCTTGCTATTGGTACGATGATAGTTTTACTGCCAAAGATGGAGTATCTACCACAGGGCAACAGAAACCTGGTGATAAGCATTCTCATACCGCCTCCAGGGCTTTCCTATGAAGAAAGAAAGGCAATAGGCGAAAAGATCTTCTCCGAGATAAGGCCCTATCTGGGGAAGGATTATAATGGTGTTCCAGGGATAAAGAACCTCTTCTATGTTGGTGCTGACCAGATAATGCTTTTCGGTGCCGTAAGTATCCATGAGCAGAGGGCAGGAGAGCTGGTCCCGCTCTTCAGGAGGGTTCTGAATACACTGCCCGGTATTTTCGGGGTGAGCAATCAGGCAGGGATCTTTCAGACCCGTCTCGGAAGGGCCAGAACAGTGGATGTGGATATCAGTGGAGACAGCCTTGACAGGATTGTCAGGACTGCAGGGATGATGTTCGGCATGATCAAGAAAAATATGCCAGGAGCACAGATCCGGCCTATCCCATCTCTTGAACTCCTTTATCCGGAGATAAGATTCCTTCCCCTGAGGGACAGGCTCAAGGCAGAGGGACTTACTGCTACTGACTTTGGCCTTGCCCTTGACGTGTTGATGGATGGCAGAAAGATCGGTGAGTTCAAGAGAGAGGGTGAAAAGAAGATTGACATGGTATTGAAGGCCCCTGATAAGGATATCTCCACACCAGAGGAGCTATACGAGGCACTTGTGGTTACCGGGAAGGGTAAGATCGTGCCTGTTTCATCGCTTTCAGAGCTGGTCAGAACTACAGGAATGACAGAAATACGACACCTTGAGAGAAAGAGAACCATCACGCTGCAGATCACACCTCCCATGGACATCCCCCTTCAGGAGGCCATGGAGAGGGTGAATAAGGGGATAATCTCTGTATTGAAAGAGAAGGGTATGTTAAAGGGAGTGGATGTCTCAATGAGCGGTGCTGCAGACAAATTAACCGAAACAAGGAAGGCACTTCAGTGGAACTTCCTCCTTGCTGCCGTGATCTCCTATCTGCTCATGTCAGCGCTTTTCGGGAACTTCATATATCCCCTTATCATAATGTTTACCATACCCCTTGCAGGTGCAGGAGGATTTATAGGTCTCAAACTGGTCAATATCTTTATTACCTACTCACCCCTTGACATCCTTACAATGCTGGGTTTCGTGATTCTCATAGGCGTGGTGGTGAACAATGCCATCCTGATAGTCTATCAGGCATTAAACAACCTTCGTTATCACGGGATGGAGTATAAAGAGGCGGTCATTGAATCAACAAGAACCAGGCTCAGGCCCATCTACATGAGTGCCTTCACAAGCATCTTTGGCATGCTACCCCTTGTGGTTGCACCGGGGCCTGGCTCAGAGCTTTACAGGGGACTGGGCAGTGTGATACTGGGTGGGCTGGCGCTTTCCACAGTATTTACCATCTTTGTGATCCCCTCCCTTCTGATGTTTGTAATAAGGATGGAGAAGAGGGGGGTCAGGGGTGGATGAGGAACAGGATTTCAGTAGTCAGGGTTTCCGCCTCTCTGCCTGTGAAGGAGTGCTGAATAAATTTTAAATGTGGACAGAAACATTCCTGCTTAGAGGAGGTGTGTGGAATATGATAATGAGATTTCAAAGAGACCTCTGGCAGGTCTTCCTTGTTTTTTTAGCGGTAATGGTTTCCTTTCCGGTCGTCAATACCGGAGATACTGTGGCACTCACCCTTGAGGAGGCTGTAAGGGCAGGCCTTCAGAATAACCACAGGATCAAACAATACAGGGCACTTACAGAGGCACAGCGCAGGAGGGTGGAATCCCTGAAGTCTGCCTTCTGGCCAGAGATAACCCTTGGCTATACCTTTTCAAGGCAGGACAATGCTGTCTCTTCCCTTCAGAACAGGGAGAACTCCCTCATATCCGGTGAGATTACCTATAACCTCTTCAAGGGGCTTTCAGACCTGAAGGCCCTGGAGGAGTCAGAGGCGATTCTGGATTCCACCATTTATGAACTCCAGGCCATGAAGGCAGATATAAGCCTCCAGATAAAGCAGGCATATGTTGAATTGCTGAGAGAGAGAAGGGGGCTTAAGATAGCAGAGGATGCCGTAAGACTTCTTGAAAGACAGGCAAAGGATGCCAGGGCATTTTACAGGGAGGGCCTGATCGCAAAGAATGATCTGCTAAAGGTGGAGGTGGAGCTTGCCTCTGCAGTACAGGAACGCGCCCTGTCCAGGGCAAGGTTAAGGATAGCAAAGAGGCGGCTTGAAAGGCTTATCGGGATTGCGGTGGATCTCAGGGAGGTCATGGAGATCACAGCAGAGGATACAATGAACTACAATGATGAGGAAAAACTGAGGAGGGAGATGTTACAGAGGAGAAGCGAATTGAAGTTCATCAAGGCACTGAAGCGGGCACGCGAGCTGAGGGTTCAGGGGATAGGGGGAGGATATTTGCCTTCCATCACACTCTCTCTTACCCATGAAAGATATGGTGACTCTTTCGTGCCTGACGGAAGAGCAGACCTCTTTGATACCCAGAGCCGTGCCATGATGATTGCCCGCTGGAATATCTTTGATGGCTTCAGAAGGAGATACCAGATTGAGGCTGAAAGATCGGAGATACTGGCACTGGAGGAGAGGCTCAGGGATACGAAGGAGGAATTGCTGTTGCAACTGACCACTGTCCTGGAAAACTACAGGACATCCAAAGAGAGGCTGAAGGTTGCCCGAAAGGCAGTGGAGCAGGCAGGAGAGAACTACAGGATAACGGAGAACCGTTTTCGTCAGAGGATGGCTACAACAACAGACCTGCTTGATGCAAGATTTTTTCTTACAAGGGCAGAGAATGATCTCAAGAATGCTGAATATGATTACTATCTATCCTTAGCTGAGCTTGAGAGAGTGGTGGGGCTGGACAGGGAAACAAAAAAATGACTTATTTGCTTGCATTTTGTGCTATAATGAGTAATCAATAAAGCAAGGAGTGATACGATGGAAATTAAGAAGGTCTCTTTTATAGAGGCGAGGTCGCCAGGGGCGCATATCTTCAGTAAGTTTCCCATCCCAAGGCTTGGTACGGTTCTTCTCGGCACAATGCTCAAGAATAAGGGTATTGATGTGAGGGTCTTCATAGAGGATATATCGGATATTGACTGGTCCTATGTGGAGAATTCTGACCTTGTTGCTATCTCCACAATCACTCCAACTGCTATAAGGGCCTATGAGATTGCTGACAGGGTGAAAAAACTTGGAATTCCCATTGTTATCGGCGGTGCACATCCAACATTCATGACCGAGGAGGCACTTGAGCATGCTGATTTCGTTGTGAGAGGCGAGGGTGATATAAGTTTTCCTGCATTGTTCAGCTACCTTACAAAGGGTAAGCCCCACATCAGTGAGATAAGGGGTATTTCCTACAGAGACTCATCTGGCCAGATCAAGCATACACCACCTTCGGAACTACTGATCGATCTGGATGTATTGCCGAGTCCTGATTTCTCAATTGTCCATAACTGGAATGCAAAGAATGTTTATCCAGTATCAACATCAAGGGGATGCCCCTATGATTGTAAATTCTGTTCAGTTATCCAGGTCTTCGGCAGGAAGTACCGTTACAGGTCTGTTGAGAGGACCCTTGCTGACCTGAAGGAGGCAACCCTGAGAACCGATTCAACAAAGTTCATAGTGGATGATAACTTTGCAGCAAACAAAAAGAGAACAAAGGCGATCCTCAGAGGCATGATTGAGGAGAAGATAAAGACCAAATGGACAGCACAGGTCAGGGTTGAGGTTGCGAAGGATGAGGAGCTGCTAAAACTGATGGCAGATGCAGGTTGTGATACCCTTTATATCGGTTTTGAGTCTGTAAATCCTGAGACCCTGAAGCTCTATAACAAGAAACAGGAGGTCTCCCAGATCATTGACTGCATCAAGAGGGTACATGACTACGGCCTGTATATACACGGCATGTTCGTCCTTGGTGCTGACACTGATACAGTGGAAACAATAAGGAAGACAGCTGAATTTGCCATTGAAAACCACATAGATACGGTGCAGTTCGTGATCCTCACACCTCTTCCAGGTACCCCCTTCTTCTACGAGATGAGGGACTCGGGCAGACTGCTCCATACAGACTGGTCAAAGTACGATGCACACCATGTGGTGTTCACGCCTGAGAGGATTGACCCCATTGCACTGCAGATTGAGATGATGAAGGCCATGGGTAAATTCTACTCCTGGAAATACATCATAAGGCATCTCCTGAAGTTTGAGCTCTTTTATGCTGGTATAGGTGTGTATGGAAAGAGGGCTATCAGAAAGGCGAGAGACGAGATCATGGCCTATATTGAAGAGTTTCTGGATACACCAAGCCACCTGAATAACTCCCGTGTCTGAGAGATTTATCCTGCATACATATACGTTTGCCTTTCAGCTTGACTGAAAGATCCGACCTGTCTCATCTCTTCTTCACCACCTCCCTGCCTGTGGAGTGAGGGGAACCCCTGGCCACTTCTGCCTCCTCCCCCGAATGGGGTGGTTTTTGTTATTATAAATTGTAGTATCCCGTTCATCTTCATAATCATGAGGCCTGCAAAGATAAAGAGTAAGACCTCGGCAGGAGGTGTTGTATTCAGGAGAGATGGCGAAGATATAAAGGTTGTTCTGATCTCCGTAAGGGACAGGACCGCATGGACCCTTCCAAAGGGTGCAGTTGAGAGGGGAGAAAAGAGGGAGGGTACTGCCCTGAGAGAGGTGGCTGAGGAGGCAGGTGTAAATGCAAGGATAGTCACCTCCCTTGGTTCAATTGCCTACTGGTTTTACAGGAGGTCCGAGAATGCAAAATACCACAAAAGGGTCTATTACTACCTGATGGAGTACCAGTCAGGTGACATCAGGGACCATGATGCAGAGGTGAACGAGGCATCATGGTTTGGCATTGACGAGGCAATAAGCAAGGTCACATACAATGGTGACAGGGAGATACTTTTAAGGGCAAAAGAGGTGCTGCAGAGGTTATGAATCAGAAGGTTAAAGATATAGAGACCCTGTCAGGGATTGTTCAGGAGTTAAAGAAAGAGGGCAAGAAGATAGTCTTTACAAATGGATGTTTTGACATAATCCATGCCGGTCATGTGCAGTATCTCAGACAGGCAAAAGCCCTTGGTGACGTCCTTGTTGTTGCAGTGAATTCAGACAGTTCTGTAAAGAGTATAAAACCGAAAAGACCGATAATGCCCCAGCAGCATAGGGCCATTGTGCTTTCCGCCCTTGAGATGGTTGATTATGTAACCATCTTTGATGAGGATACCCCCTATCAGGTAATAAAGGCCCTTCAGCCTGATGTGCTTGTCAAGGGTGGCGACTGGAGGGTTGAGGATATTGTTGGAAGTGATATCGTGAAGGAGGTCCACAGCCTTCCATACCTGAAAGGGGTCTCCACCACGGGTATAATTGAAGAGATCAGGAAGAGATACTGTTGACAGAATAAAAGACCTTTTATGTTCAGCCATATTTTAGAGGATCTCAAACCCTTCTTGGATTCAATTAAAATCCCCTCTGACAATGTCTACAACCTGAGGGATTCTGCCCGGGCCCTCTTTGTCTCCTTGCTGATAAAAAGATATCCTGCAAAAAGGCATATCCTCATCTGCGCCACAGATGAGGAAGCACTGGCGATAAGAAGGGGCATAGAATTCTACATGGAGTTGATATCTGGCAATGCCTCCTCCAGCAGGGTGTATATCCTTCCACCCCCATATGATACCTCTTCAACAGGCGAGAGGCTCAGGATAATATCCGCCTTTGAAAAGGGCGATCTTATGATCGGTACCAGTGAGGCCCTCTTCTCAGTGACCTGGGACATGGCAGAGTTGAAGCGTGAAAGGCTTTTCCTCAGAACGAAGGAGAGGATCCAAAGGGAAAGGTTTGTGGAGGCGCTTCAGAGGCTTGGTTACAAGAGAACCGCAATAGTATCAAGCCCTGGCGAATTTACCGTCAGGAGATGGGTCTTTGATATATTTCCATCTGATGGCAGTGTGCCTGTAAGGGTAGAGTTGTTCGGTGACGAGATAGAAGAGATCAAGGAGTTTGATGTAGAGACCCAGCGATCAATAAGGAGGCTACAGGAGATCACGGTGCTACCCTCCTTTGAGAAGAGTGATGGCCCCAGGGTGATAGATCTCTTTGCCAGTGTAAGCATACTCTATGCATCAACAGAGATGCAGCAGAAGACAGGGGATATTGAATGTATAAGGCTCTGCAGCTTTTCAAGGCATCCCGAATCAGAGCCAGGGTTTCAGCCTCTGACCGGGCTTGGCCTGACCTGTCATGAAAGGAGGGATATCCATGAACTTATACCAGCCGTAAAAGGGCTCAGCAACTACAGGTTTCTCTTTGTAATGGCCACAGATGCCCAGGCAAGGAGACTCCGTGAACTGTTCTCAGAGGGTGGGATAGATGCACCCATAATGAAACCATCATCTGTTATGCACTTCAGGGGTCGGATAGCTATCACAACGGGCAGACTCTCCAGCGGACTGCATATAAAGGACCTGATAATACTTACTCCCGAGGATGTGTTCGGCAGGGGACCTTCGTACAGGACTGTCCAGGTGAGCAAGATCAAGAGACTTGTTGATGAGATTGATGAGTTGAAAGAGGGTGACTATGTTGTCCACGAGCAGCACGGGATCGGCATATACAGGGGGCTTGTACCGCTGCAGACAGACTCCCACAGGGGTGAATCCCTCTGTATAGAGTATGCCCAGGGAGCGAGGCTTTATCTTCCCCTTCAGAGGATATCCCTGATAAAGAAATACAAGGCAGAGGAGGGTGTGATCCCTGCCATTGACACACTGGGTGGCAGGACCTGGAAACGCAAGACCGAAAGGGCACGAAAGAAGATAAGGGAGGTTGCAGAGAGGCTTCTGAAGCTTTATGCCAGAAGAGAGCTCTCAGAAGGATACCCCTTCAGTGCTGACACGGAACTGCACAGGGAGTTTGAATCCTTTTTCCCCTTTGAGGAGACACCTGATCAGCTGAAGGCCTGGCAGGAGATCAAGGAGGAGATGGAATCAAAAAGACCCATGGACAGGCTCCTCTGCGGTGATGTGGGTTTTGGCAAGACAGAGATCGCCATGAGGGCGGCATTCAAGGCGGTTTTTGATGGAAAACAGGTTGCGGTTCTTGTGCCTACAACGATACTGTGTGAACAGCACTACAGGAATTTTGTTGCCAGGTTTTCCGCCTTCCCCGTAAGGGTTGATTTCCTCAGCAGGTTCAAGACAACGGGGGAGATAAAAAAGACACTTCAGGGTCTCAGGACAGGCGAGATAGATATCATCATCGGCACCCATGCACTTCTTGGAAGAAATGTCAAGTTCTTTGACCTTGGTCTTCTTGTCATTGATGAAGAACACCGGTTTGGTGTGTCTCACAAAGAAAGAATAAAGGAACTGAAGACAGGTGTTGACTGTCTTACACTCTCAGCCACCCCCATACCAAGGACCCTTGAGATGTCCCTTTCCGGGATAAGGCCGATGAGCCTTATTGAGACACCACCTGAGGAACGTCTGTCTGTCAAGGGGATTGTCACAGTATTTAATGATGAAACCATCCGGACCGCCATCCTTAAGGAGGTACAGAGAGGTGGACAGGTATTTTTTGTACACAACAGGGTAAGTGAGCTTCCCTCTATCCACGATTATCTTAAAAGGCTGGTACCTGAGGTAACAGTGATGGTGGCCCATGGCCAGATGCGTTCAGGAGAGCTTGAGGATGTGATGCTATCCTTTATGGATGGCAGGGCTGATCTTCTGCTGTGTACATCCATCATTGGTTCAGGGATTGATATACCCAGGGCAAACACAATAATAATCAACAGGGCTGACAGGATCGGTCTTGCAGACCTGTATCAACTAAAGGGCAGGGTTGGCAGAAGCAACGTGAAGGCATACTGTTACTTTCTCATCCCGCCGGAGGATATGCTCTCTGATGAGGCAAGACGGAGGATAAAGGCAATTGAGGAACTGAATTTTCTTGGTGCAGGGCTAAGGCTTGCCCTGAAGGACCTTGAGATAAGGGGTGCGGGCAACCTCCTTGGCAGAGAGCAGTCAGGACATATCCATGCAGTGGGTTTTGACAAGTATATTGAGATGCTAAAAGAGGAGGTTGCAAGGCTGAAGGGTGAGTATGTGGAGAGGAGACCTGAACCTTCAATAGATCTTGATATTGAGGCATATCTGCCCGAGCATTTCATTCCTGATACAGGGCTCAGGCTGAGTATGTACAGGAGACTCTCCATGGTTGAAAGCGAGGATGAACTGCTTTCCCTGAAGGAGGAGATGGAGGACAGGTTCGGGGCATTGCCTGAGGAGGTTGAGGCCCTCATAGGGGTTGTGAATATAAGGATACTGGCAAAGGGGCTTGGTATACTTTCCGTAAAGCAACAGAGGGGAGGGGTTTCAGTTAGAGTTGACGGTACATTTTCCCTGGGTCCTGAGGAGATCATGAAAGTGGCAGCTGATATCGGTCTGGAAATCCGGTTCAGAGGGGATGGCTTCCTGCTCACCTCAGGGGATAATGCCAGGGTTGACCGGGTTGAGGGGATCCTCAGGATGCTGAAGACAATGGCTGGATAAAACTCCAACGTCTGATTTTGTATTACCGGCCGGGGTTACGGGCCTGTGTTGGAAGGAAAAGCCGCATTTCCTTTATAATAAATTCTATGAAAAAATACAGACCTCTATCCTTTAAAAAGATCAGAAGATACTCCCTGCAGGAACGGAAAAGCAAGGTCAGATTACAGGCTGCTGCGAAACCACATCAGAAAGGGGCATCACTGAGGGAGTTTATTGAGGCCCTTCCTGAGATCCTTGTGGGAGCCGATTTCAGGGCAGTAGTGGCTTCAATAGTTGAGGCAAGAAACAATGACAGACCTGTTGTGCTATCCATGGGCGCCCATCCGATAAAGGTTGGGCTTTCTCCGCTCATTATTGATCTGATGAGACAGGGAATAGTCACAGCCATTGCAACAAACGGTGCATCAATAGTACATGACTTTGAGATTGCCCTGCAGGGCCAGACATCCGAGGATGTGGCAGAGGAGTTGAATGATGGAAGCTTTGGGATGGCAAGGGAGACGGGCAGGCTCCTGAACAGGGCGATTATTGATGGTGCAAAAAGGGGGATGGGGCTTGGAG
This sequence comes from Nitrospirota bacterium, assembly GCA_011321725.1. Taxonomy (GTDB): domain Bacteria; phylum Nitrospirota; class Thermodesulfovibrionia; order Thermodesulfovibrionales; family JdFR-85; genus JAADHP01. Next base: position 12,530 of record DROX01000199.1, read on the forward strand.
AGTCTGTTGGAGAGATGGTTCTGAAGGGCAGGAGATTCAGGTACAAGGAGTTGAGCATCTTCTCCGAGGCCAGGAGGCTTGGGCTGCCAGCTACTGTTCATGTGGCCATTGGTACTGATATCATCCATATGCATCCTGAGTGTGACGGCGCATCAGTGGGGAAGACAAGCTATCAAGACTTCAGGCTCTTTGCCTCTGTGGTTGCCGATCTTGAAGGTGGCGTCTTTATAAACCTTGGCTCAGCTGTTGTAATGCCCGAGGTCTTTCTGAAGGCCCTTGCCATTGCAAGAAACCTTGGTCATCCTCTCCGAGAGATCACAACAGTGACCATGGACTTTGTAAGACACTACAGACCAATGGTCAACGTGGTTCACAGACCAACCCTTCAGGGTGGCAGGGGGTATTACATAACAGGTCATCACGAGATAATGTTTCCACTGCTTGCAGCAGCGGTGAAGGAATATATGTAGGTCGTTAAATATAAGAAAGGGTTTGAGCTGGTCATAGTAACCTGATGGGAGATGAGAAGATGACAAGGGGTTTAAAGGGATGAAGAGACTCATTGAGGATGCATCCAGGTATCTGATGAACACCTACAGCAGATATCCTCTCCTTCTTGTGAAGGGACGGGGAACAAGGGTCTATGACTATGATGGCAAGGAGTATCTTGACTTTGTGGGTGGTATTGCCGTTAATGTGCTTGGCCATTGCCATCCAAGGGTGGTGGTGGCCATCCAGAAGCAGGCACAGAGGCTTATACATGTCTCAAACCTCTATCATATTGAGCCACAGATAAGGCTTGCAAGGCTCATTGTGGAGAACTCCTTTGCTGACAGGGTATTCTTCTGCAACTCAGGAGCAGAGGCAAACGAGGCAGCCATAAAGCTTGCAAGAAGGTATGGAAAAGACCATTTCGGCCAGGAGAGATACTGGATAATAACAGCCTACAACTCCTTCCATGGAAGGACCATGGCAACAATCACGGCCACGGGGCAGGAGAAAGTCCGGAAGGGCTTTGAGCCCCTTCTGCCGGGTTTCAAATACGTGCCCTTTGATGATATTGATGCACTGAAGGATGCCCTGGATGAAAAGACCTGTGCAGTAATGCTTGAGCCCATTCAAGGGGAAGGCGGTGTGAGATTGCCCTCTCAGGAGTATTTTAAAGAGGTCCGTTCCCTTTGTGATGAAACGGGGACACTTCTGATACTTGATGAGGTCCAGACCGGGATGGGCAGGACAGGCAGACTCTTTGCCTATGAACACTACGGGATTGAACCGGATATCATGACCCTTGCGAAGGGGCTTGGCGGCGGTGTGCCCATTGGTGCAATGCTTGCCAGGGAGGATGTTGCAGCCTCCTTCACACCGGGAACCCATGCCTCCACCTTTGGTGGGAATCCGCTGGTCTGTCAGGCTGCACTGGCCACCATTGAGACACTGCTTGAGGATGACCGGTATATACTCAGGGAGTGTGAGAGGCTTGGAGAGTACTTGATTAACAGATTATATAAACTTCAGGAGGAGTTTTCAGGTATAATAGTGGACATAAGGGGAAAGGGGCTGATGGTTGGACTGGAGCTAACAAGAGAGTGCCAGCCCATTGTGAGGGCTGCCATGGAGAGAGGGCTTCTTATAAACTGTACTGCTGGTACAACCCTGAGATTTACACCTCCACTGACAATCACTGAAAAGGATATTGACAGGGCCCTGGATATCCTGGCGGACATATTCTGGAGGCTATCATGAAGAGAGACTTTCTCAGGTTATGGGACCTTTCAGCTGATGAGATTGACGAATTAATTGAAAGGGCCATAGGACTCAAAAGAGGTGAGGATGCACAGAAGTGTCCCCTCATCGGGAGAAGTATTGGACTGCTCTTTGAGAAACCCTCAACACGTACAAGGATATCCTTTGAGGTGGGTATCTATCAGCTTGGTGCACAGGCCGTGTACATGACACCATCGGAGATACAGCTTGGAAGAGGCGAGACCATTGAGGATACGGCCAGGATACTGTCCCGATATCTCCATGCAGTAGTAATAAGGACCTTTGGTCATGACAGGCTTGTCAGGTTCTCCTCTGCCTCTGATATACCTGTCATAAATGGCCTCAGTGACTCACATCATCCCTGTCAGGCGCTTGCTGACCTGATGACCATCAAGGAGAAGAAGGGGAGGATCAAAGGTATCAAGGTGGCCTATATCGGAGATGGCAACAATGTGGCAAACTCCCTTGTTGAGGCAGCAGGCAGGATGGGCTTCTCACTGAATATAGCCTGCCCCGAGGGATACGAGCCTGATGCAGATGTCCTTGAGGATGCAAGGGACGCTGGTGGAGAGATAATCATCCTGAGAGACCCAAGGGAGGCAGCAGGACGTGCAGATGTGATATATACGGATGTATGGGTAAGTATGGGGCAGGAGGCTGAGATGGAGCAGAAGAAACAGAGATTCAGGCCCTACCAGGTCAATGCACAGCTTCTGGGCTGTGCAAGGAGCGATGTGATTGTAATGCACTGTCTCCCTGCGCACAGGGATGAAGAGATAACCTCTGAGGTGATTGATGGTCCATCAAGTGTTGTGTTTGAACAGGCTGAGAACCGTCTACATGCACAGAAGGCGCTTCTTGAGATGATACTAAGCCATTAGATGTATTATAAATGCTGTGAGTCATGAGTAAAAGGACAAAGATAATAGTTCTGTCAGGTATGATCTTATCCTTGCTGATAGTGGTAGGGTGTACGGAACTGAAGCGTTCAAAACCAATTCTCCCCATAAAAGAGTACGAAAGGATGATCGCTGGCAGGCTTGATGCTGATTATGTGGGCACTGATAACTGCCTCAGCGCCTGCCATGAGCATGACCGCATCAGGGCAGCCTTTGATGCAAGTACGATGGGTGCCCAGTTGAAAAGGGAGTCAGGTCTTCCCCTTGTGGACTGTGAGTCCTGCCATGGCCCTGGAAGTCTTGCCATCAAGGGCATCACAAAGGAGCTTGTTGAAGAGAACCTGAAGAAAGGCAAGAAGACAGCCTGTAACTACAAGACACTCATAGATTTAAAGAACCTCCCTGCACCTGCAAAGAGCCTTATATGCCTGAAGTGTCATACCGGCAATGCCACCTTCAACATACATGAATGGAATGCCGGTATTCATGCTGTCAATGATGTATCCTGTTCAGACTGCCATGTTATCCACAAGGGTCCCGACCTGAAGGTCAAGCCAAGAGAGACTGCAGAGATGTGCTTCAAGTGTCATCAGGACATCAAGGCCCTGTACAACCTGCCAAGCCACCACCCTGTAAGGGAGGGGAAGCTCTTCTGTACAGACTGCCATGATGCACATGGCACAACAACGGAATATCTCCTGAAGAGGGATACGGTGAAGGAGACATGCACCCAGTGCCATGGTGAAAAGGAGGGTCCCTTCCTATACGAACACGGAGACCTCACGGAGAACTGCCTTACCTGTCATGTCCCGCATGGATCTCCGAACAACAATCTCCTGGTGGTGAGGGAGCCCTTCCTCTGTCTTCAGTGTCACGAGGGACACAGGATAAATACAGCAACAGGAGAGGATGCCTCCTTTGCGCGGAAAAGGTTTTTCTATAACAGGTGTACAGATTGTCACAGCAGCATCCATGGTACAGACCTTCCCTCAACAACCGGCAAGGGGAGGTTTACCCAGTGATAAAAAAGAACCTGTGCTTTCTTTTCCTGGCCATCCTGATACTGCTTCCCTGTAATGCATATTCCATAGATATGAAATACAAATTCAGATATCCTCCCACATACCAGCTGTCACCTGGTTACAATATGACAACGCTGAAGGGCAGTGAAAGGGTGCTTGAATACTATGAAGGAGATGACTCCCTTGTCTTCAAAGGAATAGTGGAGGTCTATCCCCTGCCACATCGTTTCCACCTGGAGGCCTTTACCCTGACAGATGACGATTATTATCTTGATACGGGTTATGCTTACAAAGACCTGCTGCTCACGAGGCTTGTCTCCATTGGTATAGTTCACAAACTTAACCACTATGATTTTTCCCTGCCCGATGTTTCCACATACTACAGATACGATGAAAGAAACCCTGGAGATAAATACGAGGATGAGACATCCAAGACAGAGTTTACCCTGAGGCTCAAGATGCCCAATTACCCCCTTCATCTCTACACGAGATACTTCAACTATCATAAGGAAGGCACTATACAGCAGAGGAATGCCATCGGCTATTTCGGTGATATCACCAAGACGTCGCAGAGCAGGGAGATTGACAGTGATACGGGAGAGTTAACTATCGGAACGAACGGCCATTTCGGCCCTGTAGAGGTTCAGTACAGCCATAGAGAGAAACGGTTCCGGCCAGGGGGAGAGAGGAGCCTTAAAGACCTCTACCCGGCCAGCTCCACAAGGCCCGCTGATCGGTATCCCCATAACCTCATGCCTGAGTTGAAGTCATCATCGGATTTTATCAGGATACATACTTCATACACGGGCAGGATTGTAGGTGCCCTTACCCTTGGAAACACAAGGGCACTGAATCATTACAGCGGGGCAAAGAGGAGGAGTTTCTATTCAGGTGTGCAGCTCTCCTATCTACCCATGCATAGCCTTGGTTTCTTCCTCAGATGGCATTATTCAGATCGTGACAATGATGTAGGCAAGGAGGCGGTTCTCAGGGGAGATAGCAATACCCTCCTCTATCCACTGAGACAATCAATTGACAGGAAGACGGGCTCTCTCACCCTGAATATAAGGTATAGACCCCTGAAAGGGATAAACATAATCGGAGGATATACCATTACATCAATCAAGAGATCAGATACGGATGAATGGCCTGTACTGAACAAGAATACAACCAGACAAAAATACTCCCTGAAGGTCTATGGAAGGATCGTAAAGGGTTTGAAGTTCAGGTCAGAATACATATTTACCCGCACAAAGAATCCTGCCTACAATGCCACACCGGAGAGGATGCATGAGGTGAAGCTGAATACCACCTATACCCCTGTGGAGTGGTTAACGGGTACCATTGTCTATTATTTCAGGAAGATCAGAAACCCCGATCTCCTGTTCTACAATGCAATTACCGATGAGATGCTTGAGGAAGGCAGCATGCAAGGCACGATCCATAACCTGATTGCCCTCCTCACTTTCACCCCCCTTGAAAGGACATCCTTTACAGTGGGTGCGGGATTCTACAGGAACAGACAGACACAGGCACTGGCCTTCGGGAGATTCGCTGGAGATGGAACATCAAATGCCGGCCCTCCCCTTGTTGAGAAAAATGTTCCCTACAAAGACAGATCCTATCAGTATCTACTCTCAATCAATCACAGCTTCAATGATATGCTCAATATCGGGTGTGACCTTAGATATGTTATCAGCAAAGGTGCTGCAAGGACGGAATATTCGCAGACATCTTATATCAGAGATCTTACAAAGCTGGATCAGAGGGAGACAGGTGCGGACATAAACATCACTTACAGGATTTTCAACGGGGTCTCCTTTGAAACAACCCTGTCTTACTCAAGATTTGAGGATCGTATAGAGAGCGACAATACCGGCAGGGCTTACAAGGCTGTCATGATGGTGAAAAAGAGGTGGTAGCTTGTGTTCGCTGGGGGACAGGTGTCAATAAGGGCTAACAGTACAGGGGTTATTTTATATCTCATAGGTATCATCACCGCTGTATTGCTATTTTTTTCCTCTTCCCACGCACAGATGAGAATCATAGGGGTTGTCTTTTCCGAGAATGTTCCTGCCTACTCAAGGATCAACAGCAGGTTTAAGGATATCCTGAAAGAGAAGGGGTATTCAAAAAGGGTAAGGTTCATTGAACAGCATCCAAACCCTGATCCCCTTGCATGGAGTAATGCCATCAGGAAACTCATTGTCTACGATGCAGAGATGATCATCGTCTATGGTTCAGGGGCGCTTGAACAGGCCATCTTTGAGACAGACTCCATACCCATAGTGTTTGTGAATGTTTATTCCCCTGACAGACTGAAGATAAACAAAAGGAATGTTACCGGTGTCGGTTACAAGATACCCATGACAAGCCTAATCAGGTATCTGAAAGAGATGAAGGAGACAAAACGGCTTGGAATACTCTTTTCAGAGATTGAACCTGATTCCGTGCTGCAGATGGAGGATATTGTAAAGGCCTGCGAGAAGTTCTCTATCGGTTATGTGAAGATGCCTGTGCAGAAGAGCGGTCAGGTTGAAGAGAGACTCAAGCTGTTCATGTACGATGCCCTCTTTTTCACCAACAGCGCTGTTATCGGGAAGACATACCCTGAGTGTTCTCAAATTCCCAGGTCACTCAACGCGCCGATCATATCCACAATGGATGGATATGATGATTCGGTGGTATTCAGCCTCTCTCCTGACTCAGATGCCCAGGCAAAGGACCTTGCAGATATTGTCATTTCACTTATCAACGGCAGGAAGACTAACATAAAAATCGTAAGAAACAACAGGCTGATCTTCAATCTGAGGCTTGCCAGGGAGATGCAACTCCAGTTGCCCATTGAACTGATATCAGGTGCAGACAGGGTAATAAGATGAGGATAATGAAGGTAATATTGACCCTTTTGATAATAGTTGCCATCAACTCTCCTGTGCTGGTCCGTCCGGAGGAGAAGGAACTGCTTATAGGTCTGATACCGGAGCAGAACATATTCAAGCAGTTTGAACGTTATCTTCCCCTTGCAAAATACATTGAGAAGAGGACAGGTATAAAGATAAGGCTGACTATCCTCAGCAGATACGGAGACATAGTTGACAGGTTTACCCAGAGAAGAATGGATGGGGCCTTCTTCGGTGATCTTACCGGTGCCCTTGCCATCAGAAAGCTTTCCGTTATCCCCCTTGTAAAACCTGTCAGAGAGGATGGTTCCACCTCCGTGCATGGCTATATAATCGTCAGAAAGGACAGCGGTATCAGATCCGTTGCGGATATGAAGGACAAGGTCATGGCCTTTGTTGACAGGGCAACCGTGACAGGCTATCTCTTTCCCATTGTTTATCTGAGGGAGCATGGGGTGAGGGAGATAGACAGCTTTTTCTCTGAACATTACTTCTCGGGAAGTTTTGATGCATCAGTGTACGCAGTGCTTGACGGAAGGGCTGATGTTGGATGTGTGAAGGACAGCATATTCAGGAACCTTGTGAAAAAGGACCCATCAATCAAGGACGAGCTGGAGATAATAGCTGTCTCACCTGCAATGCCAGAAAGCACACTCTGCGTCAAGGATGACCTTCCGGATAACATGAAGAAGATGCTCAGGGAGGTGCTTTTGAACATGAATAGGGATGCGGAGGGAAGGAAGGTCCTGAAACAGATGGGCCTTAAGAGATTCTCAGAGGCAAGGCAGGAGGATTACAAACCGGTGTTCATGATGCTTCAATCAGCTGGTTATGATATTGATACCTATCACTACAGGACAGAATAGTTTATGTACAGGAGGATCGTAAGATATCTCACCATCATCTTCTTCTTATTCAGCGTGGGGGGAACAATAGCAATATATTCACTTTCAAAGGTAACAAGTGATCTTAAAACCCTTATCAATCTTCACAGGGTAGAGATTATAAGACAGGATCTGCTCGTGAACATAAAGACCGTTCAAAACAACCTCTTGGCCATTGGAACAACCTTCGGTCCGGAGCTTGATGTTATTGTAAGGAATGTAATGTCCCTTGACAGGGCGGCAAAGGGATGCAGCGGATGCCATCACAGACCTGAGATCTCCAGGAGACTGAAGAATATTGAACAGTCTGTGGAGAAGTACAAGGATGCCCTCAGTGCACTGATCACGACAACCGCCAACCCTGAGCGGCTGGAAAGATTGAAGATGGTCGCCGTTGACATAGGTGAGTATATCATTGAAGACGTGGGTGACATGACCTTTATTGCAAACAAGATCCTTCAGGGCAAGACGGAAAAGGCCCTTGAGCAGGTCAGGGTAATCACCTTCATACTTGTCTCATCCCTCTTTCTCACCCTGATAGTGGGATTTATTATCGCAATCCGTCTCACAAGGGATATTGTTACACCTGTGCAGCGATTGACAAAGGCAGCAAAGGAACTGGCAGGTGGAAAGATGGGGCTGAAGGTTGAGCTTAATGACCCTACAGAGATCGGTGAGCTTGCAAGAACCTTTAATGAGATGAGCCAGTCCCTGAAGAGATGGCATGACAGTACGGTAAAGTACATGAACAGACTCAAGGGACTCCACAGGTTTACCCTGTCGCTACATCTTGTCAACTCAAGGGAGGAGATCATAAGGGAGTACCTGAAGGGTGTCTCGGAATTTATCTCCGCAGGAGAGATCATCCTTACCCTCACAGACCAGGGTGGTGACCAGTGCTGGCAGTATAATTCTGAGACAGGTCTGTTCTCCTGTCCTGTCCAGTGCGATACAGAGGTGATGCAACGTCTCTATGAATCAGAAGACAGGAGGTATTCAAGGTTCCTTAAGGGAGAGGAACCGTTAAGACAGCTTTTCCCCGCAAGGGATGACATAGAGGATGTGTATCTTGTCTGGGTAAGAGAGAGGGACAGGGTTATAGGTGCCCTGATGTTGATCAATACCACCGATAGGATATCCGATGACGATATACGACTTGTCATGATTATCTCAAGTAACTTTGCCGTTGCACTGGAAAATGCAGCGCTATACGACAGCCTGAAGGAGCAGATGAGGAGACTCCAGGAGACACAGGAACAGCTTGTGCAGGCCGCAAAGCTTGCAGCAATCGGCGAACTCTCTGCAAATATTGCACATGAGATCAACAACCCCCTTACAACGATACTCGGCTATGCAGAGTTGTTGAAGGAAGAGACGGATATTGAATCCATCATGAGGGACATAGACATCATAGAGTCTGAATCAATCAGGGCAAGGGATATTGTAAGACAGCTGCTTGAATTCTCGCGAAAGAGACCGCTGAATCTCACAAGGGTGGATATAAATGAGACCATTGAGGATGTCCTGAGATTTGTTGCGCCCAATATAAAGGGCCTGAAGATAAAGATTGAAAAGGATTACAAGGATATTCCTCCCGTGAAGGCCGATATAAACCAGCTCAAGCAGGTACTACTGAATGTTATCAATAATGCCGTGCAGGCAATGCCAGAGGGCGGAGTGATTGGAATAAGGACATACCAGAGGGACGGTCATGTCTGTGTTGAGGTGAAAGACACAGGTGTGGGGATACCTGATGAGGTGCTTCCACGGATATTTGAACCCTTCTTTACCACAAAAAAGGAAAAGGGTACCGGACTTGGCCTCCCCATAAGCTACAGGATTGTTGAGGAACATGGAGGACGTATGGAGGTCAGAAGCAAAGAGGGGGAGGGGACGATGATCAGAATTCTGCTACCCTTGAAGGGGCCTTCTTTACAAATATTTCCTTCGCAATATCAGGATCAAGGGCTACAGTAGTTTCATCCACCTGCACCACCACAGAGGGCCATTTCTGAAGCAGCCTGATCTCCGTGCCAGCATTAATCCCTATGGAATTGAGACGGTTCAGTCTTGAAGGGTCTGAAGGAACGATGTAGACGATTCTGCCCGTCTGTCCCACCTCAAAGTCTGTCAGGGCCCTGACGAGGGGTTTCAGTTCAACCCTGTATCGCCTGCAACACTCACCCCTCGGGATTGGCTTGCCATGGGGGCAGGTTGGCGGATGCCCTAAGAAGGTGCAGACACTGTCTGTGAGTTCCTCGCTGAGTATGTGTTCCATCCTGCAGGCATCCTCATGAATTGTGTCTTCCTTCATCTCAAAGACATCTGCAAAGAGCCTTTCGGCAAGACGATGGCGTCTTACGATACCCCTTGCTATCCTTCTTCCCTCCTCCGTGAAGTCCACATTCTCACCATCAATCTTTATGAGCCCTTTCTGCTGGAGTTCCCTGATTATAGATGCGATCTCGTCATCATCAGAGCATGCATGGAACCGGCTGAGTGAGTCCTTTTCCTCCTCCTTCAGCACCCAGAGCAGCTCCAGGGCCTCTTCAAGTCTCTCCTGTTCCATGGGTTATTATAGCAGATAATTCAGGGTTAATAAAACAGAGTGAACCTGTGTTTCCTGATACTTATGAGGAGCCCCACGGCAATAAAATTACTCAACAGGGCGGTCCCACCGTAGCTGAAAAAGGGCAGCGGTACACCCACCACGGGCATCAACCCCATGGTCATGCCGATATTTATTGAAACATAGAGAAGGAACATTACACTTATGCCAATTGCAAGCAATGTGCCGAAGACATCCTTGCTGTAATAGGCGGTTTCAAGCCCGCGGATGATCAAAACCATGTAGACAGAAAGCAGAAGCAGGGAACCAACAAACCCCCACTCCTCTGCGAATACGGCAAAGATGAAATCAGTGTGTTTTTCAGGCAGGAACCTCAGGGGCCCCTGTGTGCCCTTGAGATAGCCTTTCCCGAGGGTCTTTCCGGAACCAATGGTGACCTTTGATTGCTCAATCTGGTAACCTATCCCCTTTGGGTCAACCCCAGGGTCAATGAAGGCAACGAGCCTGTTTTTCTGGTAGTCCTTCAGACCATTCCAGATGGTCTTGCCCGTCAGGGGCAGCAGAAGCAACAGCACAATCAGGGAGGAAAGGACAAGTCTTCTTTCAAGCCCCTTGCACAGGAGCATCACCAGCATGATCAGTAAAAGCATTATGGCAGTACCAAGATCTGGCTGGCTGAAGAGGATTACAAAAGGCACCATGCCAAATATAACAAATGAAAAGATGCTCTGCCAGTAGGTAAGGGGGGTCCTGACGGTGCTCAGATACTTTGACAGGGCAATAATGAGTATAATCTTGAAGACCTCCGAAGGCTGGAAGCTCACAGGCCCGATTCGCAGCCATCTCTGCGCTCCCATCCCCTTGTGACCAAATAGAATGGTAACCAGGAGCAACAAAAGTCCTATCACATACACAGGGTAGGAGTATCTCAGGAGCCTCCTGTAGTCAAACATGGAGGTCAGGATCATTGCCGTTAACCCTATGACAAGCCATATGCTCTGGCGGATGTAGTATGAAGGATGTATTGAGTCAAGGACGGGTCTTGTAGCGCTGTAAATTGTCAGTATGCCAAGTACGGACAGTAGTACCGGCGCAGTGAAAGCGAGCCAGTCAATATGCTTTACCTCAAACAGTGCCCTCAGTCCCTTTTTATCCATTCCTGTTTCCTTTTAGAAAGGCCTCTATGACGGTCCTGGCTATTGGTGCTGCTGTCTCCCCGCCATGTCCTCCATGTTCCACAAACACCGAGACAGAGATCTGCGGGTTGCTTACAGGGGCAAAGGCAACAAACCAGGCATGGTCCTTCGGGTATATCCTGGAGGGTTGTCTGTCATCAGTATGGCTTATCACCTGTGCAGTGCCTGTTTTTCCGGCTATCCTTACATGCTCTGAGCGTGCCCTCCATCCGGTGCCCCTGGGGTCTTCTGTAACACCAAGGAGTGCATCCTTCATGAATGAGATGATCTTCTTTCTCAAGGGTAACCTTGATATCACCTCCGAGGGTTCTGGCAGTGTGAGCTTTGGTCTGTATACAATGCCACCGTTTGCCAGTGCTGATATCAATATGGCTGCCTGCGCAGGTGTTATGGTGACATAGCCCTGCCCGATGGCTGCATTGAAGGTCTCGCCAAGATACCATGGCCGGCCCTTCTTTTCAAGCTTCCATTTTGTGGTGGGAATAAGCCCCCTTTTTTCGGTTACAAGTGTTATCCCCGTGGGCCTTCCCAGGCCAAAGGCGAAGGCATACTTGGCAATCCTGTCTATTCCCAGCATCCTTCCAACCTCATAGAAGTATACATCACATGACTCAATAATAGCCCTCCTGAGGTTCACAATCCCGTGACCTCCTTTTTTCCAGCATCTGAACCTCCATCTGCCCACCTTTATCTCTCCTGTACATTTGACCTTGAAATTTTTATTGATTATGCCTTCCTGAAGTGCTGCTATTGCAGTTATGACCTTGAAGACCGAGCCGGGTGGATACTGGCTCTGGAAGACCCTGTTGAGCAGGGGATGTCCGGGGTTTCTAAGGAGCCGTCGCCACTGTTTCTCTGAAACACCCTTAATGAAGATGTTCGGATCAAAGGATGGAAGGCTTACCATTGCAAGTACATCACCGGTGTTTGGATCAAGTGCAAGTAATGCACCAGACTTGCCCCCGAAAGCCCTTTCAGCAGCCATCTGTGTGTCCAGGTCTATGCTCAGGGTAATATCCTGGCCCTTTACGGGCCTGATAATCTGGAGGGTTCTCAACTGTCTTCCCAGGGCATCAACCTCAATGTACTTCCTTCCGGGCTGACCCCTGAGGGCTTTGTCATAGAGATGCTCCACGCCCCACTGTCCGATGAATGTGCCCTCTGGAAGTTCGTCTCCATCGGACATCCTTTTGTTGCCCATTTGATGGCCAAGATATCCAATGAGGTGTGCGGCTGTTTCATGGTATGGATATTGCCGTGTAATGTCTGTCTCAATAATCAGGCCCGGGAAGTCTGAACGCCTTGCCTCAATATAGGCCACCTCCCTGAATGGTATGTCTTCTTTCAGCCTGATCGGCTCAAGGGAATGTGGATCGTGTTTTTTTATTCTGTCCAGTATCTCCTCCTCGGTCATCCCCAGCAGTTGCGAAAGGGCCTTTGTATCAACCTTTTCTGTCAGTTCGGGAATCAGCGAAACGATATAATAGGGCGCATTTCTGACGAGTGCCTTTCCCTTTCTGTCGTAGATTATCCCCCTTGGTGCTGGAAGCCTTATAACACGAACCCTGTTTTTTATTGACTTGTCCCTGTAGTAGTCGCCTTTCAGTATCTGCAGCTGCCAGAGACGCAACGTGAAGATACACATTACCGCAAGGGTAAGATACACAAAGATGTAGAGTGTCCTTTTCTTATTCCTCATCCTTTTTTATGATACCTCCAAAGGGCGAGTTTACAAGGGCCTTTATTAATGATGCAGTAGCAAAGGATGAGAAGGGAAGGGGCTGATGCGAGAAGATCGTCATGGATGCATATATTATCAGCTCGTCAACAATGGTTATAAGAAATACCGAGACTATCCCCAGCAGGTAGGTCCAGACAAAGAACTTTTCATACAACAGGTGTGAAAAAAGACCGATCATCCCCTTTGATAATGTTGAGGGGCCTATTATGGAGCCAGAGAGAATATCCTCAAGCAGACCAGCCCCGATCCCTGATGAAAACCCTGCAAGATCACCCTTCTTAAAGCCCAGATAGAATACGGGGAGTATGGCAAGGTTCAACTTGAAGGACGTGACAGTTAAAAGCGACTGTATCACAACAAGACAGATAATCACAGAACCCCAGAGGATCGTATTCTTTACTATTTTCCTCATCTGATGATCATTACCTCTTCAAGCCTGTTGATCCCTATAACTGGTTTTACATTGACTGTTACAAAAAGCTCGTCACGGCCCGCTATGCTATCAATATAGCCCACAGGGATGCCCTTCGGGAAGATACCGTCAAGCCCGGATGTTACAAGTAACTGTCCCCTTTCAAGGGGCTCCTCCTTTGGCAGGTATTTCAATATACATCTGCCGTCTCCCCTGCCGGTTATAATTGCCTCTGTCCTGGTTGACTGTATCCTGACAGATGCGGAAAACCCGGGGTCTGTCAGGAGCAGTACCCTTGAGTACTCGGGCATTACCTCCACTATCTTGCCCACAAGGCCATCCGCCGTCCTGACGGTCATATCCTTTTTTATGCCATCCTTTTTGCCCTTGTTTATAAGGATTATGGCAGGCCATTTCCTTAATCCCGAGGAGATAACCCTCGCCACCGCAACTATTGAGTGCTGTCTTTCCTTTACATGGAGTAGCCTTTTCAGCCTTTTGTTCTCAAGCCTTATCTCCTTGTCCCTCTGGACCTGCAGCCTCAGGCGGGCAACCTCTTTTCTGAGTTGCACGTTTTCATCCCTTATGCGGGTGTAAAGCCTTACCGGATATGTGACCCTCTCGTATGCATCGTCAAATAGGTCCATGAGTTGAACCAGTGAGTTCTGTATCCGTGGCAGAGGTCTGAAGGGTTGCCGCGTACTCTGGAAGACCATCAATGAAAGGGTGGTAAGTAAAAGTATGATAGCAAGTAGGTTTCTTCTATTTAGCATCTTCTATTTGATCATTGCGGACATAGTCACCTGAATCCAATTCCTTCAAAAAGGATTTCTTCAGTTGATTGCCACCCGCTGGAGCAGGTCAATCTCGTCAAGCATCTTCCCCACACCTCTGACAACGGCTGTGAGGGGATCATCAGCCACAATTACGGGGAGCTGTGTCTCTTCCTTGATCAGCATATCCAGACCTTTCAGAAGGGCTCCACCACCTGCAAGGACGATGCCCTTATCCACTATATCCGCAGCAAGCTCTGGTGGGGTGTTTTCAAGGGTGGTCTTTATTGTCTCAAGTATGACATTCACCGGCTCCTGGAGTGCGTCCCTGATCTCGTTCTCCTTTATGGTTATAGTCTTAGGGATGCCTGATACCATGTCTCTTCCCTTGATCTCCATCTCTGCGTCCCCATCATCGGATGGATAGGCTGAACCGATCTCTATCTTTATCTGCTCCGCTGTCCTTTCACCGATCATCATGTTGTATTTGCGTTTTATGTAGGCAAGAATGGTCTCATCCATCTTGTCGCCACCCACCTTCACGACCTTGCTGTACACGATACCATCAAGGGATATTACCGCCACATCCGTTGTTCCGCCACCGATATCAACGATCATATTGCCTGTGGGTTCCCCCACGGGAAGCCCCACACCCACTGCTGCTGCCATGGGTTCAAGTATTAGATAGACCTCCCTGGCGCCCGAGGCCTGGGCAGCATCCTTTACAGCCCTCTGCTCCACCTGGGTAATCCCTGAGGGAACACCAATTATGATCCTTGGTGAGACGAAGCTCTTCCTGTTGTGTACCCTTGTTATGAAGTATTTCAGCATCTCACCGGTGGCATCAAAGTCAGCGATTACACCATCCTTCATTGGCCTCAATGCCATTATGTTTGCAGGGGTTTTGCCAAGCATCTTCTTTGCTTCTGCACCAACAGCGATCGTCTTCTTGTCATCCTTGCGGATTACCACCACAGAGGGTTCGTTACATACAATCCCCTTGCCCTTGACATAAACCAGTGTATTGGCGGTTCCCAGGTCTATGGCAAGGTCATTGGAGAAATATCCCAATATCTTCTGTATAAACATTCAACCTCCTGTCCGTTTTTTCTGAAGAAATATATTCTGCAATAGGAATACCCTCTATTTTAAGTCCTCTCCCTGGGAATATTCGGGTGTACTTCACTATTGAAATAGTATCAGATATATATTGGTTTTGTAAATCCCTCGCCTTATCTGCTATAATCTTGGCTATGGAAACGAGAGAGATTATCAGGAAAAAGAGAGATGGTGGAAAGCTGCACAGGGAGGAGATTGAGAGCCTCCTCAGGGGTTATCTCCAGGGCATGGTCAGGGATTACCAGATGGCTGCCTTCCTGATGGCATCCTTCCTGAAGGGGCTTGACGATGAAGAGACCATCTGGTTTACTGATATTATGGTCTCAACTGGAAAGAGGCTTGATCTTTCCGAGATCCCCAACCCGAAGGTGGACAAGCATTCCACAGGAGGTGTTGGTGACAAGGTAAGCATTGTCCTTGCACCGCTTCTATCTGCTGCGGATGTGGTGGTACCCATGATCGCAGGCAGGGGGCTTGGTCATACCGGTGGTACCATTGACAAGCTGGAGGCCATACCCGGCTTCAGGACAGACCTGAGCCTCCTGGAGCTTCGCAATACACTCTGGGAGACGGGTGTTGTTATCTCAGCGCAATCAGAGGAGATCGCACCTCTTGACAGGAGGATATATGAACTCCGTAATGCAACAGCCACGGTTGAGAGCATACCCCTCATTGCATCAAGTATCATGTCAAAGAAACTCGCAGAGGGGCTCAATGGGCTTGTCCTTGATGTAAAAACAGGCAAAGGGGCCTTTATGAAGACCATTGAGGAGGCGGAACAGCTTGCCAGGAAGATGGTTGAAATCGGTAATGCCTCTGGTGTAAAGACCATAGCGCTTATAACGGACATGGATGAGCCCCTTGGCAGGGCTGTGGGAAACTCCCTTGAGATCAGGGAGTGTATCAATATCCTGAAGGGCAGGGAGGAGCCAGGACTCAGTGACCTGATACTCACCCTTGGAGCATACATGCTCGTTATTGCCGAGGAGATGGTGGTGTTCAATGAAAATGATGATTCAGTCTCTTTTAAGGATATAGAGATTACGGATGAGCTTTTAGATGCAAAGAGGCTAAAGCTGCAGGGCCTTATTGACTCAGGGGATGCACTGTCAAAGTTCGTGGAGATGGTTGAATCACAGGGGGGTAATCCAGAGGTGGTTGCAAATCCCGCCCTTATGCCAGTGGCAAAGAATATCCTGCCTGTTGAGGCACCAGAGGATGGCATTGTCCAGGAGATAGATGCTGAAGGAATAGGCCGTGCCTCGGTGCTCCTTGGGGCAGGCAGGCAGAGACCTGATGAGTCCATTGACCATGCTGCCGGTATAATCCTGAACAGAAAATCCTCTCAGGAGGTGAAGAAGGGTGATTTCTTGGCAGTGCTGCACTACAATGACGACAGGAACCTTGAAGCAGCCCTGAAGCTTGTGAGAGAGTCCTTCAGGATCGGCAAGGAACCACCGCCTGAGAGAGAGTTGATAAAGAAGGTGATCTTTTAGCTGGTGGATGGGTGAATGGGTAGATGAGTTTATGAGTCAGGTATGTGTAATTCAAAACCAGATTCTGTCATTAGCTATTCCTGACAAATTGGATTACCCGGTCAAGCCGGGTAATGACAGGAATAGTAAGTTGTCGTTGCCGTGCCTGACAGGGCAATCCACAACATCTTTGTCATCGCCGTGCTTGACACGGCGATCCAAGGTCTTTTTAGATTCCCTGGGCAAGCCAGGGAATGACAAAATATAAAGAACAAAATGGATTACCCGATCAAGCCTGTCCCCGAGGAACTTAATCGGGGGCCGGGTAATGACATCTTAAGTAATGGATTACAATCAAGCCTGTCCCCTGAGGGCTTTAATCAGGAATCGGAGAATGACAACTCAAAAAGATACCTTTATTCTTCAATTACATAATCCACCGTAACCTTCATATCAGGCCTCAGGGAGTTATACACAGAACAGTATTTGTCCTGTGAGAGGGATATGGCACGCTGTATCTTTTTCTCCGTGAATCCCTCGCCTGACATCCTTATGAGCATCTTCACAGCCCTGTAATACTGCGGGGGTGTGGGGTTTCTTTCCCCCTCTATCTCTATCTTGAAGGATCTGAGATTGCACCTCATCTTCTGCAGGAATGAGACCATATCTATTGCCATACAGCCTGCAAGACTGAGAAGCAGGCTCTCTGTGGGCATACATCCCCATTCAACCTTTGCATCAAAGTCAATCTCGTAGCCCCGCTGTGTTCTTCCCACGAAGATGAGGTCCCTGTCCCATTCAAGCCAGCCCTTTGTGACTGTAGCCACCTTCTCCTTGTATCCCTTCAGCTGTTCCTCAAGTTCTGCAACTTCCCTTTCCTCAGACATGGTAGCCTCCTTTGGTAGAGTCTTGAATATTACCAGTCAGCAAATTTTATAACAAATCACACAAATGCATCAAGTTGTCGCCATTCCCGGAGCTATACTGGAAACAGCGATGGTCAGTAGTGTCCAAAATAATTTCAGTTTTATAAAACAAGGCAGGGTGCCAGTAAGACAGTCAGGAGTCAAGAGTCAGGAGTTAAAAGTGAGCAGTAAGCAGTGAGCAGTTTGTGGGTGGATGAGCAGATGAGTGGATGAGTAGATGGGTTAGTAGTAAGAAGAGGCCTCCGAAAAATCGCAGATTTTTCGGAGTAGAGAGGTGGTTCATCAGGGCATTGATGCAATGGGATTTAAATTATTACAGGAGTAAGCCTTTCAGGCCTTACGGTGTGAGAGGAGGTTTCATGGTGTATGTCACTGTCGGTATTGCTAC